>JAHBAE010000073.1 GCA_018384485.1 Kiritimatiellia bacterium | reverse complement strand
GAACGCTGGCTGCTGGCTGCTGGAACACTTCCAACGCATCAAAAATTCGTTCTACCTCGCGTCAGCGGGGAGAAGGAATTTTTGATGCGTTGGCCGTAGTATTTTTTTATAGAAAGTCAGTTTACTTTTGGACATGACGTAAAACTATACTCCGCATCCTATTAAGGCGCGTTTCAAGTCGAGCACACTTTGCAGCGTCTTTGCGGTGCAGGAATTTCTGCATGACGAGCGAAAGCGCGTAAAACCAGAGTTTTATTTTTGTCATGACGTCGGGTGGTGCACGGAATAAACCGTTTGTGAAACTCTTGCGGAGTTTCTCCATTACCTCTTTGGTTTTGGGACTTTGCGGCAGTTTTTCCGTTATGCGCAACAAAGCCGCCGCATCATTCCAAACTCCGAGGCCGAGATCGTGGTTTACGCCGAATACCACATACTGATACTTCCTATTTTTTTGCATCCATTCGCATTCGCGGTAATTGGTGCGGTCGATAGCGAATTGGAAGTCGATGGCCTTTAAATGCCCGTCGGAATCTAAAAAGAGATTATCTGTAAAAAGGTCACGGTGGACGACATTTGTATTCTCAAGAGCTCTCAAGAGCATGAGGATGTCATCGGCAACTCTATCAACGTCATTGGGAGACAAACCCTTTGCAATGAGTTCTGTCAATGAATACCCCATGATTTTTGCAGTCACTACGAACGCAGCACGGTTGTCGTCCGACATCCAATATGCGAGGGGCTCGGGCGTTACCGACGGGGAATGTCTGAATATACGCAGAGAGAGGTCGTATTCGTTCTTGATCGAATCTGGCGCTTTCGACGAGCATTTTACGATGCACGGACGGCCGTTGAACCTCCCCTCGTAGAAAATGTCGTTGACCATTTTGTTCTCGAGGAATGGTCGGCAATCCGTCAAACCGAGGCGTTTGCCCTCGGTTGCAATCAACGAATCCCACTTTGCGCGCAATTTTCCTGGAAGCGGCTCACTCATGCCAGTAATCAAGAATCCATTTCGTGGGCTTACAGGTAAGGTGCGGTTTCACTGGCTTATCATATTTCCTGTAATATCCCTCAAGAGCCTGCGGCAGATCGGGCTGCCCATGAAAAGCGATGATGGAAACTTGTTTTTTAGGGCGCCATGGATTGAAGATTTTGTTTAAAGGGAATACGGGGATGCATTGGCGCTTGAACGAGCACACCCATTCGTCAGGCCACCAGTTGACCTTGCCGGTCTTCATCATGGCGAAAGTCTGGAATTTCTGCGAGCCCTTGGTGAAACGGTCGCGCTCGGCGGAATCGTCCTTCATAGCGAGAAACGTCTCGTATACGGCGTTGGATCTGCCAGCGTCGAAGCGGAAGCACGACGAGTTGCCGATGTCGGGAAGTTTGCGGAAGAGCACTTTGCGCTTTTCGACCCAATTGTGGATGATGCAGAATTCGCCGGGCTTGTAATCGAAGAATTTGTCGAGCGGACCGGTAACCAAGAGGTCGATGTCGAGAAAGAGCGTAGGACCTTCAAGATTAGCGAATCCGTCTTTAAAAAGGCAAAGTTTAATGAAGATATTCGGCCACTTCCGTCCGATAACATGCGGATCGTCAGGAAGCGGAACAGCTTCAATACCATCGTTCAATCCTGACGGGTCATCCGTCACGCAGACGAAACGGAAGGGACGCGACAGATTGCGCTTAACGCCCGCATAGAGACGGTTCACATATTCGGGACCGTAGTAGGATCCCCATTTGAGGCAAAGAACGTTGACAGGTTTTTCTTTCATAAGATCGTCTCCGGTTTGAGATGAAAAGTCATAAGCCCAACGTTTTGCGATATCGGGCAAATCTTCTACGGATCTTCGCGCGCGTGAGCGCGGGAAATACAACATCAATTGGAATCAGCGTGCGCGTTGCCGGTTCAAAATCAGGCACACGAAGCCTAAAGCCGCCGCCGACACTTTGAACCATGATTGTTTGCGGATCAAAAAAGCGTACAGTGTGCTGGACAAGCATACTTTCGAACGCATCCAACGCAGATAAGAGCTCTTTACGTCCGCTTTCATCGGCCTTGCGCCAGGCCGGAAGAAACTTCACGATCGGCGTCCCATCCTCGTTCACGATCAACTCCTCCACTAAGCACCATCCGCGCGATTTCGTTTTAACGATTTCCATTGTCTCCGGGAAGGCGGACATCAGGTCAGCGGGAACGCGGAGTTTAAGATTCTTCCAATATCTATATTCCTGACAACAGGTGTTTCGCCGTTCATCGAAACGATATTTTTCAATTTCACGAACAACCGATGGCTCAAGCTTACGCGGATTTAGCTTGCCGGGATCTTTCCCTTCCGCAATTTCATCTTCGCTCTTATAACATTTAAAGCACAAGGATCCGCCTCTACGCAATCGGTAGCATGAACGACGAGACCCCATCCCAATGCGTTCAAGCGCGCCGGAATGAAAAAGATCATTCAATTCCTCAGCTGTGTAATTTGGGGCGGACTCCTTTTCTTTCATTTCGCCCGCTCCACCTTTTCAACCACCCACTCCGCGATCGTGCGCTTATCGGAATCGAAGCTGACGCCGATGAGAGTAATTTTCTTGCCGCTACCGAGAAATTTTTCGTAATACTTCTTTTCCTTGATCTGCGCCATCGCTTCGGCCGCGAACTTATCGCGCTTAAACTCCATCACATACACGTGATCTGGCGTTTCCATTACCGCATCAATGCGCCCTTCGTTCGTTCGAACCTCTGGTGTTACGCCGACGCCGATAAAATAGAGTATCGCACAGAACACTGCCTGATAAGTCTCCTCTGGCGCATGCGAGGAAATATCATAAGGGATATTTGCGAAAAAGATTTTTAGTGTTTCAAAAAACACGTCAAGACGATCATCATACAGCGCATCAATGCAACGGTTCTGCAATGTCCCCAGACGATTCTCGTCTACATTCACATAGCCGCGGGCGAGTGACGTATTGAAAGAATTGCGAACTTCCATATTCGGGAAATCAAGCGAATATGTCCGCTGGGTACCGCGCTGACGGAAACCGGAAATCGTCAAATATCCCGTCTGATAGAGAAGCGTAACGGGATTGAGCGCCGTAGGCTCGTATGCGTCAAGCGTGGACTCGTCGATGCCGACAAGTTGCAGATTGAGTGGACGCTTCTTCAGCAGATCCACTAAAAACGTCGGCACCGCCGTCGAGGACCAATAGGTCTTAAATTTTGAATCACGCAAACACAGCCCGAGTGACACGGGATTGATAACAGGTTCCGAATTTTCTTCAAAACGATATCCGTCATACCATTTTACGATTTCGCCAAATGCCTCTTCTGCCGAAACGCCAAGTGATTTTGCAAGTTTCTCAATCCAATCAGGGAAAAACTTCTTCACCTCGTCGTGCGTATACCCAAGAAGCGTCGCAAACTGGGCGCTCATTGAAATATCAATGAGATTATTAAGATCAGAGAAAATCGACACCTTTGAAAACTTGGAAATACCCGTGATGAAAGTGAAGCGCATCAAGCTTTCTTTAGTTTTGATGACGGAATAGAACGATTTGAGCGCGTCGCGAAACTTGATAACCTCAGGCGTATTGAGAGTCCCCAAAAGCGGCTTGTCGTATTCGTCGACCAGCATCACGAACTGACCATGCGGCGATTTCGCGGCCAAAGCTTCGCAAAGGCGCGTAAAGACAATGGAAGGGATGGCGGACTTTTCGACATCAACATCCAATTCCTTGGAAAGCGACATTAACTGATTAAGAAGCTTCTCTTCAAACTGCTCTACCGTCGGCGCCTGCATTGACCCCATATCAAGATGCAACACGGGATACGTCTTCCAACCGTACTCCAAGGAATCAATCGCAAGCCCCTTAAAGAGATCGCGCCGCCCCTGAAAAATCGATTTGAAAGTTGATACGAGAAGCGACTTACCGAACCTGCGCGGACGCGATAAAAAGAACTGACTGCCGATTGATTTATTTATAAGAGGATACAGCACCGCTGTCTTATCGACATAAGTGTACCCATCGGTCATCAACCGCTCAAAGTTATATGTATCTGTCGCTATCGGTTTCATTATCGATAATATTATAACAAATTACTTCTGGTGCTGCATATCACAAAGTTTGCGATAAACGCCGTTCAACGCATAAAGTTCATCATGGGTTCCGCGCTCAACTATTTCACCATGATCCATCACGAGAATCAGATCGGCGTTTCGGATCGTCGAAAGCCGGTGGGCAATCGCGAACACCGTGCGGTTCTTCATAAGGTTCGTGAGCGCATCCTGTACAAGACGTTCCGTTACCGTATCAAGCGCACTCGTCGCCTCATCAAGAATCAGAATCGGCGGATTGCGGAGGATCGCCCGCGCTATGGCGATACGTTGACGCTCGCCGCCAGAAAGTGCAAAACCCTTCTCGCCGACAATACGGTCATAGCCCTCAGGCTGCGACATGATAAAATCGTGCGCATTGGCAAGTTTCGCAGCGGCAACGACATCCTCATGCGTAGCGTTCGGCGTCCCGTAACGGATATTCTCCTCTATCGTATCATTGAAGAGAAGCGCCTCCTGTGTCACCGCGCCGACAAGATTCCTCAAATCAGCCACTTTAATATCTCGCAAGTCTATATTATCAATCGTCACACGCCCCTCGCGAGGATCATAAAAACGGGCGAGAAGCCCTGAAAGCGTAGATTTCCCAGAACCCGTCCCTCCGACAACAGCCACCATTTTGCCTCGCGGCAGCTCAAAGCGAGCGTGTTTTACCGCATCACTTTCGGCTGTGTCATACTTGAAGGAGACATCATGGAAAATAATCTTATCGTCAAAAGACTTCTTAGATGCAGCGTCGGCCTTTTCAGAGAGCTCCATTTCAAGATCAAGAACAGAATAAATACGCGAAAGCGCCGCCATTGAGGTTTCAATTTGCACCTGAAGTTTAGAAAGCTGTTTCACAGGCTTATAGATTATCAAAAGCGGCGCAAGCATCGGCACAACATCTGAAATCTTAACATTCGTTGCAAAGCACCAAACGAGGAATGCACAAATAAGAATTATACCAATCGTTTCAACTGTGGGACCTACCATCAATCCTACGCGAAGGCCGCGCATCGTTGACTTCAACAGATATTTATTCGTTTCGGCATAACGTTTATTCTCGTATTCCTCGGTGTTGTAACTCTTAACCACTTTGATGCAAGTCAAAATCTCGTGAATTTTCGCCCCAATCATAGAACCTCGTTCCATGGTGCGTCTTGCCCATTTTTTGACACGCTTGCCTATCATTTGAATCGGCAAGACAAAGAGCGGAAAGCCAATTGCAATCAGCAAAAGCGTAGCGAGCATATTATTAGCAATGGCAAACCAAATAATAAAACCGAATGCGACGAAAATCTCAAACGGCGCCATCGCTACTTCAGAGAGGATAGTTGATAAAATCACTTGTATCTGTTGAGGGTCTCCTGATATGCGCGTCATAAGCTGACCCACGTCCACACGCCCGAAGAATTGAAGATTCTGCTTCTGCACATGCTCTAAAAGTTCCTGACGAATATCAGCTACAGCATGAGCTCCCGCCCAACTGAGACAATAATGATTGAGATACATCAGTGCAAGACGCGCAAGAGCGACCAGAGGAACAACTATGCACACAATAAGCAGCAACGCGCCTCCCATACCGCCTTTTTCGTCTTGAAGGCGAATGCCGAATTTCGCTGCAAACTTCTCGACCTTAGGATACCAAGCAGGGAGTTTTGAGTTTTTTGCAATCTGCTTCTCAAAGACGTTCTGAGGCTGTTTTTTCTCAACGGACGGCGCCTCACTTACCTTGGTATCCGTTGCCGCGCTTTTCTGCGCCATCCCGGCATCATGACTTTCAACATGCTGCAATGTCGGCTGGACGATCTGAAAAAAAGGCACCAACGTTCCAGCCGTAAGCATCCCGCAGACAACACCTAAAAAAAGGCGAAACTTATACCGCCGCGCATATTTCCATACACGGGCATACGCTTCGTGCACTGTATATGTCTTATCAAAAAACTCTTTTTTATATTCTACTGCCATATTTATCAAGGATTGTATCGTAAATTACAGTGTTGTGCGCTTATCAAGCTCCGCCATTTCCTTTTCATCTGGCCATTTGCGGAAATACCGATAATTAAGCACCCAAGTGGAAGGATGGCGGCGAATAATACGCTCAAGATCGCAAATACATTTTTGCGTCATGCCGCGGATGTCGCGAGCATCTTCTTTTTTATATGTCGCAACAACCTCACAACGGTACCGCCCGTCCTTTAACGGACGGGACCACGCAACGACAATAGGAGCCTTACCCTTCGCGCTGAAAAATGCCGGAGCGGCAGAAACGGGAATTGGACGACCGAAGAACCTAACCCAAATGCCGCCGTCTTTTATTTTGACAAGCTGATCAACTAAAAGCCCGAGCGACTTGCCGTCCTTAAGTCCCTGCATAAGCGGGCGAAAGGCACCGTCGGCATGGACAATTTCTTGGCCGATCGACGTGCGGGCTTTCATGAGGAGCTTCGTCATGCCGCCGGTGCCGATATCTTTCGCAACCGACATCATCTGATGGCCCTCCAAAAGCGCGAGCTGAGAGAGAATCTCCCAACATCCAATATGCCCCGAAACCGTGACGGCCGGATTATTCTCGGCAAGAAACTTTTTCCCCGCCTCAGACATTTCGCCCGACTGTTTCACGCGCTCGACTGCATTTCGGCACGTCCAAAACGCGTGACCTACCGTGCGCGCCATATTGCGGTACGAGCGTCGGATGATTTTTTCTTCCGCCTTCGTCGGATCGTAAACTTTAACTGGATGCAAGATGCCGTCGCACTCTATCTTCCCGAAAATCACCCGCAAATTCGCAAGCGAACGCCGCCGGCCCTTATCGTCAAAGCGATACATCACCGCCGAGACGAAATCGCAGACTCCAAGCATCCATCTGCGCGGCAGATTTGAGAATATAAGAATTCCAAGACCGATGCCTAACCATTCAAAAGGCCTACGCAACGTTCTCTTAATTTTTTTTATATCCCTACTCTTAGTGGACATTTCCCCTCAAGAAATTCTAAAACTTTTTCGCTCACAGCTTATTTATCGCATATTATAACATATAAACTATAACAATCGCCGCATTACATTACCGATAAACCTCTCCGCTCCATTCATATTCCTTTGCAGCAGGAAGATCATACACCGTATCTACAATATAGCGAAGCACTCGAGCAGCATTAAAAAGAGCATGATACTTTTTCCTGCCTGATGATGCGACAAGCTTGCGCTTTTCAGAATTCGCCGCATAATATAAAACTTTTTCCGACAAATCTTCAACACTGTCAAAAAAGACCGCATCCTCGCCGTCCTTGAAAAACTCCTGATATCCACTTTTTGATGAAATAAATGCTAGAATACCCCTCCCCATCAAATGTGCAATACGGTCTGAGGAATACCACTTCCACCCTTCTCGACGATTAAGAGATAAAGCCATAGCACTTGAGAATAGCACTTCCTCGTAATCACTACCTGATATTGCGGGATGACTACAAGTGCCGAAGAGCCCAAAACGCACCTTATCAGATACATTCTTATCCAACTCCCGCACAAGCGCTATGCGCTCATCGCCTGGGCAATCGTGACCTGCAAAAAAAAGATCATACTTAAAATCAACTGACGCGGAAACATCTTCCCATTCCATCGTTTCATCGCACATATTCGGAAGAAATCCCACAACATTTTTACCTGTCGTCCACTCCTTTAAACGCTCTCCCGCCGTTGTAACAAAAATCGCATCACAAGAATGCATACGCTCACGAATTTGACCTACCGTATGCTCTTGCCAAATTGGATCAACATTTATATGCACAAGTTTTGTTTCAGGCAGTAATTCCTTAACTTTTTCAAGAGATGAATTTTTCAAATAGTCACAATGCCCGATTAAGACTACATCTGGCCGAAAATTTTTACACGTTTTTATAAAACGCTTATTCATCATCTTCGCTCCGATATTGCGAAGGAAACCAAAAGGAGCTAAGAACCGCGTTATATCGCGTTCCGAAAATGACATGACGCGCCAGTTGTTACGAACTCCTCCGCACATGAAGCGATATCCTTGACCCTCACGTCCAGCTCCATATCTGCGAATTTGAAAATTATCAACTACCAACAATCTCACCTGACGATTTAATGTCATATCATCCTCCTACTCTCGCTTCACCATGCGGAAGACTTTTCGACGACAAAAGGATTCTTTAAATTGCGCACTTCCCTCCACAGGCTCATAACGAAATCCCTCGTATGCGCTCGTGGATGAGGAAGAGTCAAGTCAGGCTCGCAAAGGCTCATCCCTCCGAAATCAATAAGGTCTATATCAATCGTCCTCGGCCCATTGCGCACCATCCTAACACGCCCGAGCATATCCTCAACCTCGTGCATCCGCCGCGAAAACTCGTGCACCTCCAAAGACGTCGCAAAAACAGCCACCTGATTCAGGAACTTCATGTCGGCATATTCCTGCGGAACATCCACACCTTCAGTCTCAATAACGGAACTTGCCGCACAAAGCCGCGTATCAGGAAATCTCTCCATTGCCTTAAGCGCCAATGACAAATACCGCGCACGCGGTTCGATATTCGAGCCGAGCGAAAGTACAGCCTCTACTTCTGCGCCCATAATCCTTAAAACGATCTTTGAAACCCTGCCGCTATCGAGTAACGCATTTCCTCGCCACCCTCTATATCTAAAATCGCCGACGCGTCAACTCTGAATGACCACACCTCGTCGATGTGGAAGAAAAAGCCTGTCCCTCCGCGCGGGCCTGCAACTCCTTCCCCCGAGCCAATATTTCCACACACGCCAAGCGTGAAAAAAGGATCGACCCTCGAAAACCCAAAAAGGTCTCCATACACACGCCACGCCTGCCAATGGACGAGCATATCCACACCGAGAGAGACTGAATTTTCCATCCACGCGCTCTCGCACTCAAAAGCAAAATAAGCCTCCTCGTCCACATAGCATCCTACGCGCAATCCGCCGCCGCCAAGACGTCGCGCATCCGACCCTCCCTGCGGCAATTCCATCTGACCAAAGCCGCCGATGTAACAGATAGCCGCCAACAGCAATGCATTCATGCCTTTCTCCTCTTTTGCGTCTTCTTCTTTTTCGTCGCGCCGTATTCCATGCAATAAGAAACAATCGGGCAGCCTTCGCAACGCGGCCGTAATGGAGCACAACGCGTCTGACCGAACGAAACGAGATGAGAATTCCAGGTTTTCCAATACTTTACGGGCAAGATTTCTCTAAGAGCCATTTCCGTCTCAAGAGGCTTTTTTGTTTTCACAAGCCCGAGCCTATTGCAAATCCTGTGAACATGCACATCAACACAAATTGCCGGAAGATTAAAACCTACCGCCACCGTGAGATTGGCAGTCTTACGCCCCACCCCAGGCAGAAGACACAGCTCCTCGACCGTATTCGGCAACACACCCTGGAACAGCTCGCGCAAAACGCCAGGCAGCGCCTTTAAATGGCGTGCCTTGTCGCGATAAAACCCAACGGGATAAATGAGGCGCTCAATCTGACTTTCCTCAAGCTTCTCAAGCGCCTCAACCGTAATCTTCCCTCCAGGGCAGGCTGCCATAAGGCGCCTTACCGCCCCAGCCGTGCAAGCGTCTTTTGTCCGCGAAGAGAGAATCGTGCCTACAAGCACACAGAACGGATCGTGCGTTTGAGCTTCTATTAACTCAATTATCGGCGCTTGATGCGCAAGGAACTCACGCTTCAGAGCCTTGTCAACGGCAGGTATATCTTCGACCTTCACCTTCTTATAACCCCGTCGCCAGTAACCTCATACTTATACGTGGTCAGCTCCTCAAGCCCCATAGGGCCGCGGGCATGAAGCTTGTCGGTCGAGATTCCGATTTCCGCTCCCATGCCAAACTCCGACCCGTCAGTAAACCGAGTGGAGACATTATGATATACAGCGGCGGAATCGACGCTCTTTAGAAAGTGGGAAGCCGCCGCGGAATCGGAAGTGACAATGCAATCTGAATGGTGAGAGCCATACCGATTTATGTGCGAAACGGCCTCTGCGCAATTTGCAACAGTTCCGACATTCATCTCAAGAGCAAGGAACTCATGCTCCCAGTCGACGGACCCATCTCCCGCTTTTGCAGGGCCATGAAGAATAACTCCCTTGTCATCAGCCCACGCCTTCACCATCGGCATAAACATCGGAGCAATCGATTCGTTCACGAGCAGACACTCCGCCGCATTGCAAACGCCCGGGCGCTGAGTCTTCGCATTGTCGAGAATTGAAAGTGCCATTCCAAAATCAGCCTTGTCGTCAACATACACGTGACAGACGCCTTTGTAATGCTTCAGGACAGGCACAAGCGCAGCTTCGCACATGGCGCGTACAAGCCTCTCTCCGCCGCGCGGTATGGCAAGGTCGACAAGCCCCGTGCATCTGACAAGCGCACTCACAGCTTCATGCTCCGTAATATCGATGAACTCAACAGCGTCAGGGACGCTCAGCGAAGCTCTTACGCATTTGGCAAGCGCACTGTTCGTTTTGAAAGCTTCTTTTCCGCCGCGCAGGATAACTGCATCGCCAGACTTGAGACAAAGAGCCGCCGTATCCACAAAAACATTGGGTCTGCTTTCAAAGACTACTGCGATTACCCCTATCGGGACGCGCACCTTGCGGATTGCAATTCCGCTCGGCCGAATGCATTTAGAAAGTTCCGCACCAACGGGGTCAGGAAGCGTTGCCACGTGCCTGACGCCCTCAACCATTGCGTCAAACCGCTCCTTCGTAAGCGTAAGCCTGTCGACAAGCGAAGGCGCAAGATGCGCATCGCGGGCTTTCTCTACATCTTCCGCATTCGCCGCGACAATCTCGTCGTACGCTCTTTCAAGAGCATCAGCCATTGCAAGAAGCTGAGCGTTCTTCTCTTCTGTGCTCATCAGTGCGAGCGCATCGGCCGCCGCACGCGATGAAACCGCCTTTTCACGAATGTAAGATTCTATATTCATCTCAATCCTTTCATTTGCGCTCTTTTTCCGCGCCCGTCATCCATTTAGCTGTATCCGTCTCACCTGAAAGAGTAGTCGCATTGCGCACCAGTTTTATCAGCTCTTCATCCACGAGATAACGCTCGCCCGCAATATTTCGGTCGCATGTAAGATAAAGCCTTTTTACCCCATTCTCATCTTTCGTCTGAACGAAGTTGAATTTCCCGTCATTCTTAACAGGGCACGAGAAAAACGCATCCTTTAGCACCTTAAACCCTTTAAGGGCTTTTACATCTTCCTCATCAAGAACACCTTCTTTATTCGGCGAAATCCCGATATTCATCGTTCCGCCGTTTCCGACGCTCGCGAGATATCTGTTCATAAGATATGCCGCGTGTTTCGTCTTGCCGCGCTCCTTCTCATGATAAAACCAGCCTGGGCGCATCGGAAAATCAGCCTCCCACTGCCCGTAATACCCGCCTCTGTTTGCACAAAGAACAGGGTCTACATCCCCGCATTCATTGTAAGGCCAATGATATTCTGCGGAAGGTTGGTCGCTGAAAAAAGTCACCTTGGGCTGAAGAGCGCGAATAAATTTAAAGACCTCATCAAAGCGATAGTAATTTTTGGGGATCTTTCGCGTCTCATTGGCACCACCATACCATCCGTCGCCTCCGTTCGCACCGTCGAACCACATCTCAAAAACTTCCCCGTACCTTCCGTCGAGAAGCTCCTTGAGCTGGTTATGGAATATTTCAATATATTTATCTGTAGCGTAATGAGCGCTGTTGCGGTCCCACGGAGAACAATATACGCCGAACTTAAGCCCCGCCTTGCGGCAAGCTCTCTCAATCTCACGTACATAATCGCCCTTGCCGCCGCGGAAAGGCGAGCGCGAAATATTATAATCCGTTGTCTTTGTAGGCCAGAGACAGAAGCCATCGTGATGTTTGGCTACAACGACCAAACCTCTTATTCCTCCGTCCTTGCATGCACCAACGATTTTATCGGCATCAAACTTCGATGGATTTAGCTTCGCAGGATCAGCATTGCCGAAGCCCCACTCACGATCTTCATATGTATTAAGCCCCCAATGCACAATTCCGATAATATCATCTTCCGCTTCAAGCCTGGCCTTATGCGCAGCGGACGGCGCAGGGCGGCAGGCGGCCTTATCGAATATTACCTTTACCGGTTGCGCATAACTAAAAATTGGCGCAAACAGAAAGGCAAGAATAGTTTTTTTCATACTCCCCTACCCCTTCTCCTCGTCAATAAATTTCTATTTTGCGAGTCTCCTCGCCTTCCCCTGCCGCAGTAATGCGCACAACTCGCGCATCGGCGGGGATAAGCGAGCCTGCGCGGTCGGGCCACTCTACAGCAAGAACGGCTCCTTCATCAAGGTAATCCTCCCAACCGATTGAAAGAACATCATCCTCGCCGCGGAGACGGTAAAGATCCATGTGGACGAGAAAAGCGCCTTCCCCCTTATGTTCCTGCACAAGGCAGAATGTAGGCGAATTAACACGCCCGCTCACACCCATAGCCGCCGCAAGCCCTTGCACGAAAGTCGTCTTGCCGGCACCAAGATCGCCCTCAAGCCTTATCACCGTGCCGGGCCTTAAGTCGTTCGCAAAAGAACGCGCAACTTTCCAAGTCTCCTCAACGGAAGAGACTAAAAACTCACCTCTGAATAAACCTCCGCTCATGACAGAAGCCTCTTCTTGGAAAGTTCTTCGAAACACATCCTCACATACCCCGCGTCGAAAGCGGATGAATGCGGAGTGGAAATGCAATTCGGCAAGGCAGCAAGTTCAGGCACAAAACCTGGCGTTTGAAGCACTGTGGCAGAAGGCTCGCTTCTGCGAACATCAAGATATGCGCCAGCAAGACGAGAAGTTTTCAGCGCTGCATACAACTCCTTTTCGTCAACGGCGTTACCGCGCCCGACATTTATCAAAACAGCCTTTCGCGGAAGGAGCGAAATCATTTTTTTGCCGAAAAATCCATCTGTTCCCGTCGTGGATGGCAGAGCGAGAATAAACCAATCGGCACGCGCGATATCAGAGGAAAGCTCCTCTTCGGAAAGCAGCTTTTTTTTGTCGTGAGCGCGAAAACTCCCGTGCCGCGTAATTCCAGTAACGGAAACTCCGAGAGCCGAAAGCTTCTTTGCAATCGCGCGCCCTATATTGCCGAAGCCTGCAATCACCGCATGCGTGCCGGAAACGAGCGAACATTTGTCGCTAAGCCATGTGCGCGGCCATGCGGCGACATCGCTAGGCGCGTTCCTGAGCGCAAAAAAGCCGCGCGCCCAAGCGAGAATAAACGCCGCGACATTCTCGGCGATAATCGGCCCGTGAAACGCTCCGAAACTTATCTTAACGCCCTTCGGCCCTGTTTCAGGAACAAGCTCCCGCCCGGCGGCGGGAGTCGCAAGCACCTTAAGGCGCGGCGCCAAACTAAACCATTCCTTTTTAAAGCTCCAGACGATGGCGTGCGTCGCCGCCGGCAAAGCCTTCAAAAAAGCCTTCTCGCTTCTCGCTCGAATAATGCGCGAAGACTCAGGAACTAATTTTTTTAGCGCACGAATATCTTCCGCGGATGCGCGGAAACACCATTCTGGCCATTCAAGCCATACAAGGTATGTATTACTCGTCAAGAGTTCCCTTATATACTACCCGTTTGACTTTTCCGATGGAAGTGCGCGCCAAAGGCTCCTTGGAAACGGAAACCTTACGGATACGCTTGTAGTCAGCAAGCTCTGCGCTCTTCTCCTGCGCGCGCTTTGCCGCCACTTTCTCCATTTCTGCACGGTCGGGCAGATTGCCGCCGTTCTGCTCGCGGAACCAGTCTTCGTTCGGGAAGATTACGGCGCCGACCTTTTCGCCGGGGTCTCCGCCCTGAGTATAGCCGACAACGACGATGTCCTGAATCGCGGGATCCTTGCCGACGACATTCTCGACCTCTTCCGGATAGATGTTCTTGCCCTCACGGTTCACGATAAGCGCTTTTTTCCGGCCGCGAATCGTAATAAGCCCCTCTTCGTCGATTGACGCAAGGTCACCCGTGGCAAACCATTCGCCGTCAAACGCTTCCTGAGTCGCCTTCTCGTTATGGAAATAGCCCTTCATAACAATAGGCCCTTTAACCTGAAGCTCGCCGACACCGTTTTCATTGACATCAGCAAGGCGCACTTCCACCCCGGCGCAAGGCTTACCTATCGTGCCAATGGCAGTGCAATCGGCGCTCGTCACGGAAACTACAGGCGAACATTCCGTAAGCCCGTAACCTTCAACGCACTTTACGTGAAGACGGCGGAAACATTCAAGCACATGACGCGGGCAGGGAGCGCCGCCTGTAATCATAAAGCGAAGGCGGCCGCCGAGCTTAAGGAATACCATGTGCATCACAGGCCCCCTAAGACCGATAGCAAGAAGGAAGCGGGCGATCTTCGACTTGTTAAGCCCGTCCTGGATCTTGTCGTAAAGCTTTTCGCAAAGAAGCGGCACCGAGCAGAGAACTGAAGGCTTGAGAATCTTCATATCACGTCCGACCGTGCGAAGAGATTCAACAAACTGCATTTCACAGCCCTCCACCATCGGGCAGATCATATTTGCCGTAAAGCTGAACGCGTGAAAGAGCGGAAGCACCGTCAAAAACGCATCTTTCTCGGTGAGATCTGCGTTGAACGTCTGAAAAGCGCCATTGGCATCCTTAACGAAGTTGGAGTGCGTGAGCATTGCGCCCTTCGGATTGCCGGTGGTGCCGGAAGTGTAAATAATGGAAGCAACGTCGCTCGCAAGCGCCACATTCGCGTCATACCACGCGCCGCCGCCGGAAATTCGAAGCTTATCAATGCCGACTACTTCCGCATTTCCTATGCGCTGCCCCTCGTTTATCACGCCGTCAACTACAACAATCCCGCGGAGAGAAGGAAGGCTCGGCGCAATGTTCATCATCATTCTGAGATGGGCGGTGTCGGTGGTGACTACCACTGCCTCGGCATCAGAAAGGATGTAGCGCGTCTCTTCATCATGAAGCTTGGGGTCAATCGGCACAACGGCAACGCCTGCACCGGACTGAGCAAGATAGCACTCGACCCACGCAGGCGAATTACCGAGAATAATTGCCGTATTTTCTTCTCGTGGCTTGATACCGAAGCGCGTTCCGTACCCTTCGGCAATATCGCGGACGCGAGCATAATGCTCACTCCAGTTGCGGCGGCGCCAGACTTTGTCTTCACACCAGACAAAAGCGTTTCTTTTCGGACGCTCTACAACATTCTTTTCGAGAAGTCCTCTGATAGTCATGACAGAAACCTATTATTCGTGATTGAACAAATCGTTTATAGACTCATTCATATGAGTACGCCTAATAGCCTCTCCAATAAGAGGAGCCACAGAAAGCCGCGTAAGTTTGAACGGAAGCGTTGATGGATCAAAGCCCTCTCTCAAGGGGATTGAATCAGTTACAACAAGCTCGTCAAGCTGAACTTCCTGCATAAGACGCTGAAGGCCCTTGTCAGTAAGGGGGAAGTGAGAGACGAACGCATGGACAGACTTCGCTCCGTTTTCGCGGCAAAGCTTGGCCGCCGCAGAAAGCGTTCCGCCCGTTGCAGTCATGTCGTCAATCATAATGACATCGTGCCCTTTGACATCACCCACTACGGAGAAAGCATCAACCGTCTCGCCGCCCGTGCGCTGCTTTGCGACAATCGCCAGCCCGCAACCGAGCTTGCGGCTGTAGCCGTAAGCCGTCTTCGCCCCACCAGTATCAGGAGCTACAACTATCGGGTTTGCCCAGTGCTGATCGCGAATATACTTGAGAATGACAGGCTCGGCTTTGAGGTGGTCGAGAGGAATATCGAAAAAGCCCTGAATCTGATTGGCGTGAAGATCCATCGCGATTACGCGATCGGCTCCAGCCTTCTGAAGAAGATTGGCGATAAGGCGAGCCGTAATCGGAACGCGAGGCTGATCCTTACGATCCTGACGGGCATAGCCATAATAAGGAAGTACGGCCGTTATGCGAGCCGCACTGCCGCGCTTAAGAGCATCCATAATTATGAAAAGCTCCATATAAGCCTCGTTGGGCCGCGGCGACGCAGACTGAATAACAAAGACATCCTGGCCGCGCACGCTTTCAAGCACCTGGCAGAAAGACTCTCCGTCAGGGAACTGCCTGATATTGATCTTATCAAGAGGCCGACCAAGATACTCGGCGACTTTCTCGGCAAGCGGCAAGTTGGCCGTGCCAGAAAACACCATAAAATCGTCTTTTTGTTTCATAATTCTCCTTAAAATATTCTGTATTATACCATATTTTGGCGTCTCTGCGCTACGGCGGCCATCGGCTTGTCACCTTTGGAGATTTTTCTCTTAACACAGAGGCACAAAGGCCGAGAGTCTCACTTTTTTGACAGGATTAACAGGATTTATTTTTTTAACCACTGAATACACGAAATACACGGAACAAAATCATCTTCAGTGTATTCGGTGTATTCCGTGGTTCA
>JAHBAE010000067.1 GCA_018384485.1 Kiritimatiellia bacterium | reverse complement strand
TTGGCGACGTGCTATAGGCGACGACCGAGCGACGAGACCGAACATAAGCTCCGCAGCGAAGACGTGTTAGTCGTTAGTAGTTAGTGGTTAGTAGTTAGTGGTAGAGAGGATAAAACTCTAAACCCCAAACTCCCAACTCTAAACTCTAAACTCCAAACTTTCTAAACCTCCTAAACCTTCTAAACCTCCTAAACCTTCTAAACCCCCTAAACCTTCTAAACCCCCATTCAAACATTCTAACATTCACTCAAACAAAATCCAATTTATCCACAGAAAACAATATCTTGCGGCGGGGGCGACGAAAACGAAACACGCCTATGAGATATAGGATGGATAAACGAAAGCTCTACCGCATGAAGCAACGTCCGCGCAGGAGGACGCTTAAGCGCCAAATCTTTCTTGCGGTCCCCGTAAAGCGGATCGCCCGCTATCGGATGGCCCAATTCCTTTGCATGAATGCGTATCTGATGCATGCGCCCAGTCTCAATATCAAAGCGAACAAGCGCAAGCGGACCGTTTCTTCCCAGCGTCTCATACCGGGAAAGTGCGCGGCGCGGCAAGCGCCCTATCATAGACTCTATAACGCCTTTGCCAGGCCGCGGCGCTCCATGACAGACTGCAAGATACGTTTTCTTAACTTCCTTATGCGTTTCAAACTGCTTGCGCAGAAAAAGATAAGCGCTTTGAGTCTTTGCAAAAACAATTACTCCTGATGTGTCGGCATCAAGCCTGTGCACCACGCCTGGCCGCGAAGATGAGCCTACTGACGCGGAGCCTGGGCAATGGGCCACAAATTCATCAGAAAGCGTCCCGCTCTCATGCCCTGGAGCGGGATGCACATAAACGCCCGCCTCCTTATCCGCCACAAGTATGGCGGCATCCTCATAGATTATATTCACCTGCTTTTAAGAAACTCCTTATACCCTCGGAGACGCAAACGGCACGCGGGACATTTCCCACAACCTTTGCCAGGAATACCGTTATAGCATGTGACAGTCTCATTCTCAATAACATCGAGAATGCCAAGCTTTTCCGCAAGCGCCCATTCCTCGGCTTTCGTCCTGTGCAAAAATGGAGCGACTACCTTTATTTTATAATCTAACGCAAGGCAGATTGCGCGGCTCTGTGCGCGCACGAAAACTTCGCGGCAATCAGGATAACCTGAAAAGTCTGCCTCGGAAACGCCGATATGAACTTCGTGCGCACCAAGCGATTTCGCCCAGACTGCCGCCGCAAGAAGGAAAAACGCATTGCGCCCTTCAACGACAGTGGTGGGGCAGCGCGCCCCTTTTCTCTTCTCTATCCGCGCCGAATGATTGAGAAGCGCGTTATCGGTGATGGAGGAGAAGAAATCCATCTTCACCGTTTTATGTTTCTTTACGCCGAAACGCTTTGCTATCCGCCGGGCGTACTTTGTTTCAACGCTATGGCGCTGGCCGTACTCAAAGGTGATTGCCGCCACCTTCTCAGCCGAATATTTGCGCACCGCAAGCGCAAGGGATGTCGCAGAATCCTGCCCTCCAGAAAGGACGACCACAGCTTTATATTCGTTTTTCATCTTACAATCACAACAGATGGTTTCGCTTTTGCCGTAAAAAACTCAGCCTCCGCCGCAGCCGACGCATCGCCAGCGGCATTGAAAGCGCACACCGAAACGCGATAACGCGATGACGGCACAAGAGGCGAGAAGCGAAGAGCGGCAGTCGTAACGCGGTGCGAGCCGCCTGAAAGAGAAACGCACTTCACCTCACGAGAAATTTCTGGTGCACGGATTTTGCGCACAAGAGAGAGCGAATCTAACACAACTCTTCTTTTCCCTTTCGCGCTGTCGTCAAAGATGAGCAGCTTCGCCCCCTGCGGGGCCGACGAAACATCAATTACCTCATCTGAAAAATCATCTCCAAGCTCAATCGTCTTGACGAGATTTGTCGAGGCGTCATCCGTCCAATAAACGTGAGTCTTTGAATAATCATCGCTGGAAAAACGTTTGAGGCGGACATGAAGGGAAACTCCTACGTAATCCTCCACGGCGGCTATCCCGAGCACACCGTACATATCTCCCTTTGAAATCTGACAAAGACCGGAAGAATTTTTAGGGGCATAAATGCGCACTCCGAAAAGCCCCTCTGGAAGACGCTCTGAAAAATCAGCCGGATTCCCGCCCGCGTTAAACTCCGAAAAATCGCAAGAAAAAACCTCCTCGCTTTCAGGCGCATCAGCTTCCAGTCGCGCTAAAACAACTTCATTTGAAACGGCAGACAGCGAATTTACCCACGAAAACGCCGCGCGCGTTGATAGCGCACGGAGAACGCAAAGCGATGTAGGCGTTTCAATCTCGCTTGCCGTTATCACAGCGATTTTCGAAATCCCCCACACGCCTGTAGTGTCGGTCCCCTCGAGGCGAATTGAAAAATTCCGCACCGCGCTCGCCTCGGGGATAAGAATAACCTGCTCTTCAAAACGATCGTTAACGGCTACCGGTTCAAGAGTTCCGAGAAAAGAGCCGCCTTCGCCTGAGATAATATGCAAAGACCTCGTCGGTGATGTAGACGAGCATCTTACTGAAAAAATTATTCCAACTATCGGCCTGTCAAAATCTGCCGAAACGAGAGCGTCATCTAAATTATTGAATTTAAGACAATCGGATGAATACCTCTCAAGGCCACAAAGCCGCCATCCGTCAACTATTGCTTCCTGAACACTTTTATCGGCCGCCGCAGCAAGCTTAGCCACATCAACGACATTCGTAACAGAAGCGAAAAGACAAGACGGAGCGGTAGCGGCAAAAAATGCGCCGCATACCGCCGCTATCAAGTTACGAATCAAGAAAACCTCACCGCTTCTTTGTGAGCGTGGGATTGACGGGTGCCTCCTTAACGAGAGAAGCGATCTTCTCTGTAACTTCAGGGTTTGAACGCAAAAACTCAATCGTCGCAAGCGAACCCTGTGCAAGCTGAGTATCTCCAAAGGAAAGCCAACTGCCCCTCTTCTCAACTATTCCGCGCGAAAGCGCCGCATCAAGAACGGAGCCTTCATACGAAATGCCGCAAGTGTAGAGAATGTCAAACTCTGCCTCCGTAAAGGGCGGCGCAACTTTGTTTTTAACGACTTTCACACGAGTGCGGTTGCCTACAACCTGCCCGCCCGTATTTTTAATCGCGCCGATTCTCTGCACCTGCAACCTGCATGAGGCGTAGAACTTAAGGGCCTTGCCCCCAGGCGTCGTCTCGGGATTTCCGAACATGACACCAATTTTCTCGCGTACCTGATTCGTGAAAATGCAAAGCGTCTTCGTCTGCGCAAGTACGCCCGTAAGCTTACGCATCGCCTGGCTCATAAGCCTCGCCTGGAGGCCCATGTGGCTGTCGCCCATATTGCCGTCGATTTCCGCCTGCGGAGTAAGAGCCGCAACAGAGTCAACAACAATCACATCAAGCGCACCTGATTTGCACAGCTGCTCGCAGATTGTAAGCGCCTCTTCACCGGAATTGGGCTGGGAGACGAGAAGATTATCGAGATCGACGCCGATTTTCTTCGCATACGTCGGATCAAGCGCGTGTTCGGCATCGATAAACGCGGCAACGCCGCCCGCCTTTTGCGCATTGGCGACGACATGAAGCGCAAGCGTAGTCTTTCCTGAAGACTCCTGCCCGTAGCACTCCACAATGCGCCCACGGGGAAGGCCCCCTACTCCAAGCGCCATATCGAGCGAAAGCGCGCCTGTTGAAATGACCGGAATCTCTTTAACTTCTTTGCTGCCAAGGCGAATGATCGACATCTCGCCAAATTCCTTGCGGATCTGGCTCATTACCGCATCAAGCGCCGTGTTGCCTGTTTTTTCTTCAGTTGCCTTAGCCATCGTATTGCACTCCAATTTTACAGTTATCTAAATTCTTTGCGCATTATACCATATAAAACCATCTCACGAATCGCGGTTTTCCGCCGCGCGCGCCGCCGATGAAACAACGCGTCCTTCAGGAGGAAGTTCCTCCCTCGTAAAACCGCAGGAAGAAAGCACCTTGTCGGTCGTCTGGAAATGCGCCTTGCAATGATTCATCAGCCAGACAGGCCCGTTTTTGCGCACCATCTCCTCAGCAAGCTCACGTACACGCGGGGCAGAGGAGCCTGCCGGCACGCTTTCCCGCCCTTCGCGTGGAGGGCCGAAAAGCTCTTCGCTCATCGCAGAAATATCTCTAAGAAAAATCTCACGCGCGATGACGGAAGCCGCGGCTACTGCAATATCGTCTTCGGCGCGATGCCTTTGCTCGACAACTGCCGCTTTTCCGCGCTCCTTCAATGCGCGCAGAATCGTCTGCTCCGTTGGAGCGAACTGATCCACCACCACGCGCGGGCAGCCTACGCGGCGCGTGAGAAGCTCTTCAATCGCCGTGCCGTGCGCCCACGCAAGCATCCGGTTGATATTGCGCATTTTAGAATACAGGCGGTTGTACGCAGGGGGTGAAAGCTTTACTACCGCATACCCGGAAGGCCCAAGCAGCGCGCGCAGCGAAGCGCCTGCCGCAAGGACGGCCTTATCAGTCATCTGCTTGCAGTCTTTCACGCCAAGCTTTTTGATTTCAGCCGAAAGCTTCTCATCCGTATACGCGCAGCAAACGACGAGCGGCCCGAAATAATCGCCCTTCCCTGATTCATCGCTTCCGCCGTGCGGAGAGACAAGCGAGGGATCTAAAACCTCTTCATACCCCAGCGTCGCAGCCCCAAGAACATTGGGCTCAAGAACGAAAAGAACGAAATCTTCAGCCTTCGAACCTTGGATGCAGAGTTTACGCTTACCGTGCCGAACCTTCTCGTACAGCGTCGCATTAAACTTCTCGCCCTCGATTGACCATAATGCATACGGAACTGTACGAGGGCGATAGTTGCCTGTTGCGACAACCGCCCCGAGAAGCACCTGCTGCTCCTCGGTCAACTCATAGGTAAAAACCGTTTTTTTAGACTGTTCCAAACCGAAACTCCGTAGTCGAGCGGTACTTCTCTCCGGCCTTCACAAAAACGGTAGGCCATTCTGGGCGGTTCGGCGAATCGGGCGCATGCTGCGTTTCAAGAGCCACGCCGCAACGGAAGGAAAGATGCTCCCCGCCCTTTGCCGTCTGATCGTAAGAGGCCCAGTTGGCCGTATACACTTGAAGGCAAGGCTCTGAAGTTGCAACCTCCACCGAACGACCATTGAGAGGGCAGGAAAGAACGGCCGCCGTAATAAGCCCGCGAGGGCGGCGCGACGAAGCCATCTCGCCCTTGTCGAGCACCCAGCAGTGGTCGTAGCCTTTGCCGATTTCAAGGTCGCGATCAGGGGCGTTGATTTTTTCGCCAATTCTCATGCCGCGGCGAAAATCAAAAGGCGTCCCCGCGACAGATTTCATTTCACCTGTGGGAATCTGCCCCGCGTCAGTCGGAAGATAGCTTTTCGCGGGAATCTTCAGCTCATGATCCTCAATCGTGCCGCCTGCTTCACCCTTGAAGTTGAAGTAAACGTGCTGCGTCATATTTATCGGCGTAGTTTTATCAGGAACTGCCTCGTAATCCACCCTCCATACGTTTGCAGCTGTAAGAGTGTAGACGACTTTCACTTCAACCTTGCCGGGAAACCCTTCGTCGCCATCTTCAGAAACATGCGTGAAAACAACGCCTACGTCATCGCCCTTAATGAACGGCTCGGCTCCCCAAACATAAGCATCCCAGCCGCGAGAACCTCCGTGAAGATTGCAGCCGATTCCGCCCGGAGCATTGTTTAACGCAGGCAGGCGAACGGTCTTTGAACCGATTTTGAACTTCCCGTGAGCGATGCGGTTGCCGTAGCGGCCGATGATGCATCCCCAGTATGGGTCGCCGTTATCCCACCCTGAAGGATCGTCAAAGCCGACAACGACATCCTTCAACTTCCCTTTTTTATCAGGAGTGAACAACTTGATAATTTTTCCGCCATAATCGGAAACTTCCATTATCACGCCGCCCTTGCCGCGCAATATGAATTTTTTCGCCTTTTGGCCGTATTTTGTGACTCCAAAATCAAGAACTTCAAAAGATGGTTTTTTCATAATTGAGTATTATACCAAAATCCTTGAATACAATTTTTCAAGCTCTGAGCGCAAGTGTCATTGGTGAAAAGACAAAGTAAATGCGACTCCCTACTTCGCGGGCAGTTGCATTTACTTTGTCGTTCTGTCTAGTTGCATTGAATCTGCCTTATCTGTAGGGGG
>JAHBAE010000047.1 GCA_018384485.1 Kiritimatiellia bacterium | reverse complement strand
AGCCGTGACAATGCGCCCTAAGTCAATAAAGGAGTTCTATGTCTCATCACCCAGAAAGGACGGCCCGGAATGTTAGGCCCGTCAATCAGCCACCCAGTTTTCCTAATCTTGTCAATCCTGTTAATCCTGTCAAAAAAGTGTGCCTTTGTGCCTCTGTATTAATTTTATCACAGAGACACAGAGACACAGAGTTTTCTTCATCCTCCTCTGCCTCTCTACTCCTTTGCCCCTCTGCGTTAAAATTTTTCATAGCAGAGTAGAGATTCATTTCCTAATCTTGTCAATCCTGTTAATCCTGTCAAAAAAGTGTGCCTTTGTGCCTCTGTGTTAAAAGAAGATTCAAAAAGGGCAAAGAGGATCAGACCCTTCTGTATAATGCATAATGAATGTTAGAATGTTTGAATGTTCGAATGTTGGAATTAAGATTGGAAACAACTTGGACAACTGGTAAAAACAACTTTTTAGAGGTGCGCGGGCGCGGGGCCTTGCGGCTGCTTCGCAGTTCGCGCTTCGCGCTCACCCAACCTGATCGCGCACCCTCTTGCGACTTTCGCTACGAGAAAGCTCCTCACTACGTTCGTCGGGGGGCCTGACCGCTACGCAGCAGGTGCATCTCGCGACAGGCGCATCTCCACGCCCGCTTTTTTTTGTGTCGGATATAATTGCTTGAGTGCAATAGAGAAGGAGGGCACGGGCGGGTTGGAAGAGGAAAAAGGAAGAGTCGTTATTTTATTCAAACATTCGAACATTCTAACATTCAAACATTTTCTCAATTGGAGCTACCTGGAGTGTTAAAAGCAGGACGCAGTAGATGAGAATTTTTTGCGGAAAATTTTTGAGAAAAATGTGATTTTACGATTTGGAAAGATATATAGAGCTTGGGTTGCTTTGAGCAAATACACCGCTTTATGGTATAATACACATTTATTTTAAGGCAAGGAAAATGATATGAAGCAGATCGGAGTAGGAATTCTCGGTTTCGGAACCGTCGGGGCGGGTGTCGCAGACGGTCTTTTGAAGCATCGTGAAGTGATGGCAAAGCGTCTTGGGGTGGATATAGCCCTCAAGAAAATAGCTGACCTCGACATAGTTACAGACCGCGGCATTTCAGTGCCTGATGGCGTCCTTACAACAGATGCATTTTCTGTTGTTACGGATGAAACAGTGAATATTGTCGTTGAGACAATCGGCGGAACAGGAATTGCCAAGAAGCTAGTTCTTGATGCTCTTGCCGCGAAAAAATGCGTCGTTACCGCGAATAAAAAACTTCTTGCCGAGTATGGGCGCGAGATTTTTGATGCAGCATCGGCGAATGGAGTTGATATTTATTTCGGCGCATCAGTTGGCGGCGGAATACCAATCATTCGCGTTTTGCGCGAGGGCCTCGCAGGTAATGACATCGAGGCTATTTACGGCATTTTGAACGGTACTTGCAATTATATCCTCACGAGGATGGAGCGCGAAGGTCTTGCGTTTGACGTTGTTCTTAAAGAGGCACAGCGCCTTGGGTATGCCGAAGCGGATCCGTCTCTTGATGTCGACGGATTCGATACCGCGCATAAAGCATGCATCCTTTCGGCTCTTGCGTATGGTTTTCAGCCTCAGCTTGATAAGGTGCAGGTAGAAGGGATCCGCTCCCTCTCGGGCACAGATGTCAAGTACGCAGCGGAGCTTGGTTATAGAATCAAACTTCTTGCGTGCATTGCTAAAGACGGCAATGAAGTGGAGGTGGGCGTCCACCCGACTCTCATTCCTCTCGGGCACATGCTTGCTAATGTAAATGATGCGTTCAATGCCGCGATGGTCAAGGGCGATATGTCCGATTACACCATGTATTACGGCCGCGGCGCCGGGCGCGCCCCTACTGCTTCAACCGTTGTGGGCGACATCGGTGATATAGCGCGCAACCTCGCTCATGGGGAAACTCGTTATCAGCGTGGCATTCCAAATTACGCCGAAGAGCAAGCTTCTCTGCGCAAAGCAGGCGATATTTCGTCGAAGTTTTACCTTCGATTCATGCTGATTGACCGTCCTGGCGCGATGGGAATTCTTGCGACTGCGCTCGGTAAATACGGCGTCTCAATTTCTGCACTCTCTCAGAAAGACGTAAACGGAGAAGGTGAGCCTGTGCCAGTTGTTGCCATGACGCATATGGCGAAGACTTCCAATCTTGACGAGGCTCTTGCAGAAATCGCCAAGAGCGGTGTGATCAGTGAAGAGCCTGTGAAACTGCGTGTGCTCTGAAAGGCAGCGTAAAATGATCGTGGAACAACGACTCCAGGAGATGGCATCTCGTATCCGTGAGATGCGCGAGATTATCGGTTATTCCGAAGAACAGATGGCGGAGAAGACCGAGGTCACGATTGAAGAATATAAGGCTGTAGAATCTGGCAAGGTAGATCCCACATTCAACTTTCTTCATCAGTGCGCCATAACCTTTGGAGTGGATATTAACGCTCTTTTAGAAGGGCACAGTGCACATCTTTCAGGGTATGAAGTAACCCGCGCCGGGCAAGGGCCTCTTACCGCGCATGAATCTCACATGGACATCCGCAATCAGGCGGCAATGTTCCAAAACCGCCTTGGGACGCCTTATTGGGTCACATACAAGTACGACCCGGAGCTTCTTGATAAGCCTATTGCGACTACCACCCATGCAGGGCAGGAGTTTGATATTGTGCTTAAAGGGTCGATGAAGGTGCGCGTGGGCGATCATGTCGAAGAGCTGAACGAGGGCGATTCTATTTACTATCGCTCATCCACTCCGCACGGAATGCTCGCTACCGACCCGAAGGGCGTTACATTCCTTGCTATGGTGATGGCGGGTGAGGATGGCGACAGCTACCTCGGGCTTGAAACCGTCCGCCCGAAAGGCGAGAAGATTCCTCTCGTGGCAGACCGCTACATCGATGTCGAAGAAAATGGATCGGGGCATCTTGAGCATATCTCCTTCAAGAACACCGAGAAGTTCAATTTCGCGTTTGATATCATTGATGCCATCGCGGCAAAATATCCTGATAAACTTGCGATGCTTCATGTGAGCGACCATCTTACAGAAAGGCGTTTCACATTTCGCGAGATAAGCGAAATATCAAATCAGATGGCCAATTATTTTCGCTCTATCGGCATCAGCAAGGGCGATAAAGTGATGCTTATTCTCAAGCGTCATTGGCAATATTGGCCGGCTGTCCTTGCGCTACATAAGGTAGGGGCTGTGGCCATCCCCGCCGTAAGCCAGTTGCTCGTTCATGATTTGACTTATCGCTTCAAGGCGGCTCACGTCAAGGCGCTTATCTGCACAGCCGACGGCGATGTTGCACTTCAGGCCGAGAAGGCGGTGGAAGAGCTCGTTAAGGCAGATTCTTCTTTCTCGATGGAGAGGCTTATCGTTAACGGTGAGCGTGAAGGATGGCGCTCGTTTGACAAGGAATATGTGGGCTTCTCTCGTGTTTACGGGCGCAGCCCTGATGCGCCAGGAGGGAAAGACCCGCTTCTTCTCTTCTTTACGAGCGGCACTTCTGGCTATCCCAAGATGGCTCTTCACAGTCACCTTTATGCTCTCGGGCATTATGTCACGGCCAAATATTGGCATCAGGTCGATCGCGACGGTCTTCATTTTACGATTTCCGAGACAGGCTGGGCGAAGGCGAGCTGGGGCAAGCTTTACGGGCAGTGGATGTGCGAGGGCGCACTTTTCGTGTATGATTTTTCGCGCTTCCATGCCGAGCAGATTCTGCCGATGTTCGCGAAATACAAGATTACCACGTTTTGCGCTCCGCCCACCATGTACCGCATGCTAATTAAAGAGGATATATCGAAGTATGATTTTTCCTCCGTTAAACATGCGACGACTGCAGGCGAGGCTCTCAATCCTGAAGTGTTCACGCAGTTTAAACGCGCCACGGGGCTTTCAATCCATGAAGGATTCGGGCAAAGTGAAACGACTTGCGCGCTCGGCACGCTTCTTGGAGACGAGATAAAGCTTGGTGCGATGGGTAAGCCCATTCCCGATTACGGCATCGACCTTGTCGACAGCGAGGGCCATTCCGTTCCCGCTGGCGAACATGGGGAGATCGTCGTGCGTACGCCGCGCTCAAACCCCCGGCCAGGCGTGTTTATCGGGTATTACGGCGATGAAGAGAAGACGGCCGAAGCGTGGAGGCATGGCTGCTATCACACGGGCGATGTAGCATGGAAGGATGAAGACGGCTACTATCACTATGTCGGCCGCGCCGACGATGTGATTAAGTCTTCTGGCTATCGCATTGGGCCGTTTGAGATTGAAAATGTCATTATGGAGCTTCCTTACGTGGTCGAGTGCGGCGTCTCTGCAGCTCCCGATCCCGTGCGAGGACAGGTTGTCAAGGCGACGATTAAGCTTGTGAAAGGCACTGAGCCTACGGAAGAGCTTAAGAAAGAGATCCAAGAGTACGTAAAAACGCACACTGCCCCGTACAAGTATCCTCGCATAATTGTCTTCCGCGATGAATTGCCTAAGACCGTAAGCGGGAAAATCATGCGGAACAAACTCTAATGAAATACGAAATACTTCCTTCTTTTCTCGCTGCCGACTTAGGTAATCTCGCCGCAGAGCTTCTTCGTGCCGAAGCATCTACGGCAGATGCGATACACCTTGATATCATGGATCCGCATTTCGTGCCGAATATGTCGTTCGGTCCTTCGATTGTGGATTTCTGTCGCCGCACGGCTCCCGGGTTTTATCGCAATGTGCATCTTATGATGTCTCGCCCCGATCTTTATATTGAAAAGTTCGCTCAGGCGGGAGCTCAGACGATTCAGGTTCATATCGAGGCAGATTGCGACCTTCATGAACAGCTCAGGCGTATCCGCGCGCTTAATGTAAAGCCTGCGCTGGTGCTGAACCCTGAAACGCCAGTTGAAAAGATATTTCCCTACCTCGGCGAGGCCGATGAAGTTCTTGTTATGACTGTGCATCCTGGTTACGGTGGTCAGAAGTTTATCGCTTCGTGCCTGCCGAAGGTTACTGAGATTAGGCGCTGGAGACGCGATATCGACATTATGATTGACGGAGGCGGCAATGATGAGACGATTCCTCTCGCCGCATCTGCAGGGGCCAACCAGTTTGTTGCAGGTTCGTATCTTTTCGCCAAAGCAGATATGAAGGCGGCGGTTGAAGAATTGCGCCGCCTTGTCGGCGCGGCAGTTTCGGCAGTTTAATAAAGTGTTTAGAGGCGCCATTTTCGATCAGGACGGGCTTCTTTTCGATACGGAAGCCGTTTTTGAGGTTTGCTGGATAAAAGCCGGGGAGGAGATGGGGCTTCCTGTTACGCCTGAGCTTACCCGTTCGTTGAGCGGATTCGGGAAAAGAGAATTAGAGGAGGCGATAGCTATTGCATTCCCTGGGGCAGATGCCGCGCGTCTTGTTGAGAGGGCGCATTCTCTTGCCGCCGAGGCGCAGCTTTCGTCTATTCCCGTAGTAAAGCCAGGTGTAAGAGAGATACTATCTTTCTGCCGCGAAAATTCTATACGCACGGCAGTCGCTTCAAGTTCAATGCGCCACCTTGTTGAACACAATCTTTCCGCAACTGGGCTTTCTGATTTTTTTGATGCGATTGTCACTGGGCGAGATGTGCTTAAAGGCAAGCCTGCTCCAGATATATTCCTTCTGGCGGCTCAAAAGATCGAGCTTGAGCCTTCTTCATGCATAGTTTTTGAGGATGCTTTTTCTGGAATCCGCGCAGCACATGCGGCAGGGTGCTGCCCTGTGCTTATCCCCGACAGGCGAATGCCTGACGAAGAAATTCTGAAAATCTGCAAAACGCGTTCCTCTCTTCTCGAGGCGATGGATTTGTTGTAAGGCGCAGTAATTTGGTATAATTCACACCATGGAAAACATTGATGAGATAGGCGAGAAGCTCGTAGTAGACGCGTATCGGCTTGACCGCGAGGGTGAGACTCTCGAGGGTGAAGTTGATTGCGTTGATGTCCACGAGGAATTTGTCGACGCCTTTGGCGGAGTTAGGTATCGCCTCAACGCGCGTGTTTTCGGAACGGAGCTTCTCGTAAGAGGCTCTCTTGAACAGGATTTTTCGTATGTTTGCTCTCGTTGCGGCAAGGATTTCGACGATACGGTGAAGCTGGGCGACTTCACTGCCTCCTTCGAAATTGACGACAAAAGCCCAGAAGTCGATTTGACGAATGAGATAAGAGAGAGTATAATACTCGCTCTACCGACTTTCCCGGTCTGTTCTGAGACCTGTCCGGGAGTCGTCCAAGAAACGAAAACGTTTACGGACGATAGGTGGAATGTCTTGGAGAGATTGAGAATGGAGAGCCGGCAGCCAGGTGATCAGGTCGATCAGGGTGCTTCCGGTTCTGCCGAGAAAAGAAGGTAAGGAGAAAAGAAAATGGCAAGTCCTAAGAACCGTGTGTCCAAACGTCGTAAACGCGAGCGTGTTGCGTCTCTGGAGAAACCGATCCTCGCTCAAGTAGCGACATGCCCCGAGTGTGGGGCGGCGGTTCGTTCGCATCGTGCGTGCCCTAAGTGCGGTACGTATAAGGGTCGTAAAGTAACGGCGTCCAAGTGACGTCGTCGCGGTTTTCAACCGCAGTGATTCTTCCGTTGCCGCCATTGTGCGGCAACGGAGATGTCTGTTTAAGTGTCGGAAGATCGGAGGTTGGGTCATGACACGAATTGCTCTTGACGCGATGGGGGGCGATTACGCCCCGGGTGAAATTGTAGTTGGGGCGGTTGAATCGGCAACCGGGCTTAAAGATGTGAAGGTGCTTCTTGTGGGGCAGCTTTCACAGATTCAGGCTGAGCTTGAAAAGCTTCCGCCTAAATTAAAGGCGGCTTCTCAGCAAGCTATAGAAAACGGCGCGCTTGAGATAGTGCACGCTCCCGATGTGGCGGAGATGGATGACTCCCCCGTCGAGGCTGTCAAGAAGAAAAAGGATTGCTCGATAAATGTAGCCATGCGCCTTGTAAAAGAGGGCAGGGCAGATGCATTTGTTTCAGCGGGCAATTCTGGCGCGGTGGCGACAAGCGCCATCCTCACGCTCGGGAGAGTTCCGGGGGTGAAGAGGCCGGCCATTGCGACGGTCATGCCCAACCGCAATCCCAAGCGTCCAATCGTGGTGCTTGACGCGGGTGCGAATATGGATTGCCACCCAGAGTGGTTAGTTCAGTTCGCCATCATGGGCAACGCCTATTCGAAAGCCGTGTTGAGGCGCGGCGTTCCCGCAGTAGGTCTTGTGTCGATTGGCACGGAAGATTGCAAGGGAAATGAAATGACGAAGGCGACTTTCCCTCTCCTTAAAAATGTGAAGGATATCAACTTCGTCGGAAATATTGAGGGCAAAGATTTATACAAGGGTCATATTGATGTTGCAGTTTGCGACGGCTTTGTTGGCAATGTGATTCTTAAGACGACTGAATCGATAGCCAAGGCTATCGTTTACTGGTTGAAGAAGGAATGCTTCAAAGGTCCCTTGCGTTTTCTGGGAGCGATTTTGCTTAGAGGCGCCTTCCATTCACTCAAGAGCCAGCTTGATCCCGATATCTATGGCGGCGCTCCGCTTCTCGGCGTGAACGGGGCTGTGATTATTGGGCATGGCAGTTCAAGCCATAAGGCGATTTATTATGCCGTGAAGGCTGGTGTTGCGGCGGCAACTAACGATGTGACGGGGCTTATTACAAGAGCTATCGCGGCTCAAGCCGAGGAGCAGAAACAGAAATGAGCGACTACAATTTTTCTGCCATTGAGAAAAAGTGGCAAAAGTATTGGTTAGAAAATAAGACTTTCAAAACTGATTCCAAGGCCTCTGGCGAAAAGTTCTACTGCCTTGATATGTTTCCTTATCCTTCCGGGGCTGGGCTTCATGTAGGCCATCCCGAAGGATATACGGCTACAGACATACTTTGCCGTTACAAGCGCATGAAGGGCTTTAATGTTCTTCATCCGATGGGTTGGGACGCTTTCGGCCTCCCTGCGGAGCAGTATGCCGTTGAGACGGGCACTCATCCTGCTGTAACGACAAAGAAAAACGTGGACCGTTTCCGTGAGCAGATACGCGCTCTCGGTTTTTCCTACGATTGGGATCGCGAAGTCAATACTACCGACCCGAAGTATTACAAGTGGACGCAGTGGATTTTTGAAAAGCTCTATGAGAAGGGGCTTGCGTACGTAGCGGAGGTGCCGGTGAACTGGTGCCCGGCGCTTGGCACGGTGCTTGCGAATGAAGAGGTGATTGATGGCCGCTCCGAGCGCGGCAATCATCCTGTCATCCGCAAGCCAATGCGTCAGTGGATGCTCAAGATTACAGAATATGCTGAGCGGCTTTTGAATGATCTCGATGAGTTAGACTGGTCCGAAGGCATTAAGGAGATGCAGCGCAACTGGATCGGTAAATCAACTGGCGCGCTCGTCGATTTTGGAGTTTCGATTTGTTCTGATACGAAGATAACAGTTTACACGACGCGGTGCGATACGCTTTTCGGCGCGACATATATGGTCGTAAGTCCAGAACACAAGCTTGTCGACAAATGGCTTTCCGAGTCGCGCATTTTGAATGCCGATGAGGTTGTCGCATACCGCGAAGCGGCGGCGAGAAAGAGTGATTTTGAACGCACCGAAATGAATAAGGAGAAGACTGGTGTTGAGCTTAAGGGGATTAAGGGCATTAATCCCGTTAATGGCGATGAACTTCCGATATTCATCTCCGACTATGTGCTCGCCAGTTACGGTACCGGTGCGATTATGGCCGTTCCTGCGCATGATGAGCGCGACTTTGAATTTGCTAAGGTTTTCAATCTCCCGATTTACCAGGTAGTGGCGAAGGATGGAGAAGTGGCGACGGAGAATGGGGAACGTGTTCCTTATACTGCCGAGGCGGCGTTTACCGATATCGCGACGGGCGTTATGGTCAATTCCGGTTTCATCACCGGCCTTCCCGTAAAGGACGCTCAGAAAAAGATGATCGCATGGCTTGAGACCCAGGGCGTCGGCAAGGCTAAAACTCAGTACAAGCTTCGCGACTGGCTCTTTTCGCGTCAGCGCTACTGGGGCGAGCCGTTCCCTGTTATTCACTGGGAAGACGGCACGCAGAGTCTCGTTCCTGAAGAGGATCTTCCTCTTACGCTTCCTGAGCTTGCCGACTATAAGCCTACAGGCACGGGCGAGCCGCCTCTTGCGAAGGCGACGGATTGGCTTAATGTCGTCGATCCTGCGACCGGCAAGAAGGGCGTCCGCGAGACGAACACGATGCCTCAGTGGGCAGGCAGCTGCTGGTACTATTTGAGGTATATCGACCCCGAGAACGATAACGCTTTCGCCGATTCCGAGCTTTTGAAGAAGTGGTTGCCTGTTGACCTCTATGTCGGCGGAGCCGAGCACGCTGTTCTGCATCTTCTCTATGCGAGATTTTGGCATAAGGTTCTTTTTGATCTCGGTCTTGTGCCTACGAAAGAGCCTTTCCAGCGTCTCGTCAACCAAGGTATGATTCTTGGCCTTGCGTATAAGACGAAGCGCGGAGTTCTCGTTCCCACGGACCGTGTCGAATGGCGTGAAGGTAAGCCCTACGGCTCAGAGGAAGAAGGCGGCGAGATGGAGGAGCTTACGGAGTTTCCCGCCAAAATGTCGAAGTCGCTCAGAAACGTCGTCAATCCCGATGATGTAATCCGTGATTTCGGAGCTGATTCCCTGCGTCTTTATGAAATGTTCATGGGGCCGCTGCAGGCAGTTAAGCCGTGGTCGACGAAGGGCGTCGAGGGCGTCCACCGCTTCCTCAAGCGCGCCAACCGTTTCGTCACGGAAACTTCAATTGCAGAACGAGCGATGACGAAGGCCGAGGCGAAGAGTTTGAATGCCATGATAAAGAAAGTCGGCGACGACCTTGAAGCGATGGCGTTTAATACGGCGATTTCCGCGATGATGGTCTACATCAACGAAGCGGAGGATTTTGCGAAATCAGGGGCGATGCCGAAGGAATATCTTGAGAAGTTCGTGCTCTGCCTTGCGCCGTTTGCCCCGCACCTCGGAGAAGAGCTTTGGTCGTTCCTTGGCCATGAGAAGTCTCTTGCGTACGAGCCTTGGCCCGCTTTTGATGCGGCGGCCCTCGTTGAGGATGAGATTGAAATCCCCGTGCAGGTTCTCGGCAAGCTTCGCGGCCGCATACGCGTGAAGAGCGATGCAACTCAGACCGAGATGGAAGAGGCCGCCAAGGCTAATGCCGATGTCGCGAAATTCCTTGAAGGCAAGACAATCGTCAAAGTCGTTGCCGTTCCGAAAAGAATGGTCAATTTCGTTGTCCGCTAAAAAGCGATAAGGATGGCTGATGGAGATTACGAACGAACAGATGCAAGAGTGGCTGAATTGCGGCGACTCGAAGGAATACTTCGAGCTGTTGAAGTTCGTAACGGTAGGTGCGGAAGCATCTCGCCTCAGGGATTGCGTCCAATGCGCGACGTGGTTGAAGAAATGGCTAAGAGAGATAGGGGCTGAAGCGGAGCTCATCTCTCCTGCGGGCAAGGCCGCTTCGCATCCGGTCCCAGTTCTCTTTGCAGAAATAAAAGGCGAAGAAGGCTCTCCGACAGTTCTCTTCTACGGCCACTATGATGTTCAGCCGGCAGATCCGGTAGATAAATGGGAAACTCCTCCGTTTGAGCCGTCGTTCCGCGATGGCCGCGTTTACTGCCGCGGCGCGCAAGATGATAAAGGGCAGTTTTTCGCGTTTCTCTGCGGTGTGCGGGAGTATCTCAAATCCGGCAAAAAAAATGTCAATCTAAAGATTCTACTTGAGGGGCAGGAAGAATCTGGCTCGACGGGGCTTTTCAGTCTTCTTGAAGAATCTTCTTTTCGCAGGCGTTTAGCTTCCGATGTTCTGCTCGTGTGCGATACTTCCGCCGCAGCAGATCTGCGCCCTGCAATCGTAGCGGGGATACGGGGAGTTAATCATTTTACCGTTAAACTTACAGCCGCCTCTCGTGATTTGCATTCGGGAGAATATGGCGGAGTTGCCCCAAATGCAGCGCAGGGGATGTGCGAGCTTCTCTCCTCCCTTCATGCGCCCGACGGCTCAATAGCGGTCGAAGGTTTTCTAGACGGCGTTGAAGAGCCTTCTGCAGAGGAGATGGAAAAATCTTCCGCAGCGTTTGAAACGGAGGAAGATGCCCGTAAGGCCGTTGAGAAAGATATCGGCGCTCCCCCATCTGGCGGGGAGAGAATAAAGACTATCGCGAGAAGGTTGGGCTTTGAGCCTACCGTTGAAATAAACGGCGTTCATTCTGGCTACGGCGGGCCAGGCTCTAAGACTGTAATTCCATGTGAGGCGATAGCTAAGATTTCAACTCGCCTTGTGCCCGGGCAGAATCCTCGCCGCACATTTGATGCGCTCAAGGAACATTTTCAGAAACATTGTCCAGAAGGGATGGAAGTTTCATTCCCTGAAGACAGCGGCCTTTCGTCCGCGATGAAGCTTCCAGTCTCTTCGCCGATTTTTGCGGTGGCAGAAGAAGCTCTAACAGAGATGGATTCGCGCGGTCCTATCTATCAATGGTCGGGCGCGTCGATCCCTGTAGTTTCCGCATTGAAGGAAACGAGCGGAGCTGCGGCGCTTCTTGTCGGTTGGGGGCAGCCCTGCGACTGCATACATTCGCCGAACGAATCTTTTTCCGTGCGCCAGTTCCTGTTAGCGAAGGAGTGGGCTAAGCGGATTCTTGAAAAACTTCAATACTAACGAAACGGAGAGAAAAAATGAAATCGGAAACTCCGGTTGTTCCTAAAAAATACCTTGCCATTTTCATAATGCTCACAAGCTGCTTCGCGCTTTGGGGGCTTTTGAACAATATGACGGACAATCTCGTGCCGTCGTTCCAGAAAATTTTCATGACGAGTCAATCCACCGCCGGATTCGTGCAGATTTCATTCTACGGCGCATATTCCGTAATAGCGATTTTCGCATCGCTGCTTATTCAGAAAGCCGGTTACAGGGTGGGAGTCCTTTTCGGGCTTGCCGTTTACATTATCGGCGCTCTTCTGTATGTGCCCGCATGCGTTATGCAGAGTTTTTGGACTTACATCGTCGGCATATTCATCGTGGCTGGCGGTTGTGCCGTTCTTGAGACGACGTGCAATCCGTATGTGCTCGCTCTCGGCGATGAGTCGACTGCCGTCAGGCGTCTTAATTTCGCGCAGATGTTCAATCCTTTAGGTTCTCTTGCAGGAATTGTTCTCGCCCAGCAGCTTATTCTTGCAAATCTCAATCCCGCCACTACCGAGGAGCGTCTTCAGATGCCCAAGGAGGCTCTCGACAAGATCGTCCATCACGAGCTTTTCTGGGTGTGCGTTCCTTATGTCGGGCTTTGCGCGATTGCGATGATGATCTGGTTTTTCTTCTTCCTCAAGAAACCGACGGAGATCGACCATGTCTCATCCGATAAAACCGATATTCGCGAAATTCTCGGGATTCTCGCCCATTCTCCGAAATGGTATTGCGGAGTAGTTGCGCAAGTTTTTTACGTAGGTGTTCAGATCGCCGCGTGGACTTGGATGAACGTCTACTGCCAGAAGGAGCTTGGCGTAACTCCTGCTCAAGGCGCGTCCTATTATCTCATCGCGCTTTGCCTGTTTATCGGTTGCCGTTGGATTTGCACATTCCTTATGAAGTATTTTGAGCCTGCAAGGATGATGGCCGTTTTTGCCGCAGGCGCAATTCTTTCAAGCCTAGGTGTGATGTATTTGAAGTCGGATGTGCTTTTCACGGTTGGCAATCTTCCTTTCAGCTGGAATGTCATTTCGCTCTGCATGATGAGCGGTTTCATGTCTCTCATGTTCCCGACCATCTACGGCCTCGGGCTTGGAGGTATTGATCCTAAGGCTCACAAGCTTGGTGCCGCAGGGCTTATTATGGCTATCGTAGGGGGAGCGCTTCTTACGCCTTGGATGGCTGCGATTATCGATAAGCCTGGTTTTTGGGCTTCTCTCGTTCCGATGTTCGACAGCGTTGTTGACCAGAATCTCAAGGCTTCGTCTCAGTCTCTTCGCGCGTCGTTCATCGTTCCGGTCATTTGTTTTGCGGTAGTCTTTATCTATGCAGTCATGTTCAGAACGCGCGGCGGAAAGGGCGATACGGTCTCTTCCCGCCCGTCCTTTTCGCGGAGCGGAGACTTTTGATAGAGCGAATGGAACGGGCTTCACGTCCCGTGCAATGCGCTTTCAAAATCTATCAATGCTTGACAGGTTGAAAACTCGATTTCTTTATTTGATTGCTACGTACCCCTTGACGCGTTAAGCGTTAAAGTGTAAAATATACACAAAATTTGAATCTTAAAATAACGCCAACTAGAAGGAAATAAATAAAATGAAAATTAAGCATTCGTTTTGCGTCGCTCTTGCGGCGATGATGGTCGTGACAGCCGGTGCGGAGGAAGTAGAGGAAGTTGAAGAGGGTGCCATTGGGTGGACTCCGATTGCAGTCTCGTTAGCGTCTCCCGTGCAGTTGCCTTGGGGGCATGCGAGGTGGGATGTTTTCGGCCTTGATCTCGGTCTTCTCTACAACGGTTCGCCCAAGATGTATGGCCTTGATGTTGCGTGCGCAACAGTCTGCAAGGATGATGCGATCGGTCTTGTCGTAGGTCCTCTTTTCAACTATTCTTCTAAAAATGTCTATGGTTTAAGAGCGTCTCTTCTCGCCAACATCTCCAGGGGCACTGCTTACGGCATCGATCTCGGCGGCTTCGGCTACCATAATAAATTCTACGGTGCCGATGTTGAATTCTTGGGCTCGATGGCAGATGACCTTAATGGTGTTGCGGTCGCAGGTCTTTTTAACATGGCGCTTGAAAGGTCTTACGGTTGCGTCGCCGCGATTGGCGTCAACCTCTCGAAAGTTGCGTACGGCTGCCAGATTGCGGGCGTGTTTAACATGACTGATGAGCTTCATGGTTGCCAGGTTGGCCTTGTAAACTATGCCCGTGAGTGCCCTTGGGGTTTCCAGATTGGCCTTGTTAACCTTATCATGGACAACAAGATCAAGGTGCTTCCGATCGTTAACGGATACTTCTGATGTCTAAGACAAATCCATACTTGAAAAAGGCAACGGGGGTCGTTAAGACCCCCTCTTCAGTTGGAGGTAAGAAGCATGGGCTCGGCCGTAAGGTCGATTTCGGTTCCTCAGGGGTAGATGGGCTTCTCGGGGCGATTCCCGCTACTTCTACTCAAGATAAGCAGCTCGCGGTAGAGTTGCCCATTCCCGAGATAGAGCGTAGCCCTTATCAGCCGAGGCGTGATTTTTCTGAGGACGAGCTGAAGGAACTTGCCGAGTCGATAAAGAACAGCGGCCTTGTTCATCCCCCAACGGTGCGCAAGAATACCGCTGGCCGGTATGAGCTTATTTCAGGAGAGCGTCGCCTGAGAGCTGCACAGTTCCTTGGATGGAAAAAGATTCGCGTCACTCTTATCGAGGCGGATGATCTTACGGCCGCCGCGATGACGACAACCGAAAACATTCAGCGCGAAGATCTCAACCCCATTGAGGAAGCGGTCTCCTACAAGACGCTGCAGGACAATTTCAGCCTTACTCAGCAGGAAGTGGCGGAACGCGTCGGCAAGGGACGTGCGACGGTTGCCAATTCCGTGAGGCTTCTCGAGCTTCCTGACGAGGTGAAATCGCTCGTTTCGCAAAATCTTATCTCTGCAGGGCACGCGAAAGTTCTTCTTTCTCTTGATACGGAAAAGGAGCGCATCATTCTCGCGCGCGATTGCGTGAATGAGCAGCTCACCGTACGCGCTCTCGAGCGTCGCATTGAAAAGATGCGCAAGGTCGTTCCTCCGAAAGAGCGCGGCAATCCTGATCTTCCCGAAGGATATGTGCGGAGCCTTTCAGAGAAGATGCGCCGTCATCTCGGCTGTGCAGTTCGCGTGACGAGCGGTGTCACTCATCCGAATGGACGCCACACAAAAGGTTTGGTTGAAATAGATTTCCTCGATAACAACGATCTTGACCGCATCATAAGGATGCTTGGAGTTACGGTAGACTGAAATGTTGTCGCTTTTTTTAGCGGCGTCATTTTCCTTTATGCGCACGGATGCGTCTTTGGCGTATTCGTGCGCATCGCAAATTGTAAGGGAGTGCACTCCTCGCGATGCCGGTACTGCACGCGCGGAAATCGCGGCGAACAAGATTCTTGATATGGCCGCATCGGCTGGCGCTGATGTGCGGAAGGATTCGTTTATAGCTCCAACGCCTCGCGGCAACAGGCGGTTTAATAACGTTTATGCGGAGTTTGAATATAGTCCAACCTCGTCGTGGGTTGTTGTGGTTTCTCATTTCGACACTAAAGCGGGAACGCCAAGCCCTGGCGCCAACGACGGCGCTTCGACAACCGGGCTTCTCGTTGGGTTGGCGAACGCGCTTTCCGACAGGCCCGTAAAAGGTATAAACGTGATGCTTGTGTGGACTGACGGAGAAGAGTGTCTTTACAGCTATGGCGAGAGAGACGGGCTTCAAGGTTCAAAGCGGGCATCAGAAATCCTTTCATCGAAAAAGCGCGATGTAAAAGCGGTTCTCTGCGCCGACATGTTGGGAGATCGCGATTTGAATATCATTATCCCGGCGAACGGAACGCATAGCCTTGCCGAGCGTGTTGTAGAGTGCGCTAAGAAGGCAGGTTTATCCTCGATGGTTTCAAAGTCAAATCTTTTTGTGAAAGATGATCATCAGCCTTTTCTCGACGCGTCTTTTCCTGCAGTAGATCTTATAGATTTTTCTTACGGTCCGGAAAATTCCTGGTGGCACACGAAGGAGGATACGATAGATAAAGTATCGGTAGAATCTCTTTACAAGGCAGGAGTCCTCATCGCCTGCTTCATTTCGTCGTTTGAAAAACAATAGGGCATTGCGCAACGAGAATATATTGTGGTATAATAGCGTTTGGTTGCGCGTAAAAGCCGGCGAGCCAAAAACAAGAAAGGAGAAAAATGAAAAAATACGTTTGCAAAGTGTGCGGTTGGGTCTATGACCCCGCTAATAACAACAATATCGCATTTGAGGATCTCCCCGATGATTGGACATGCCCGATGTGCGGTGTTGGCAAAGATCAGTTTGAGGAAATGTAATTTCACAAGTTAAAAACAAGGAGGAAAAATAATGGCTAAATGGGTGTGCCCCGTATGCGGGTTTGTTTTTGAAGGCGATGCGGCGCCCGCAAAGTGTCCGCAGTGCGGCGTTCCTGGCGAGAAGTTTCTCAAACAGGGGGGCGGTCTTAACTTTGTCGCGGAGCATCATGTCGGCGACGGCATCGTCGATGACGCCGAGGTGACGCAGGGCTTGAAGGATCATTTCAACGGCGAATGCTGCGAAGTCGGAATGTATCTTGCGATGTCTCGTCAGGCTGATCGCGAAGGTTATCCTGAAGTTGCGGAAGCCTACAAGCGTATTGCGTTTGAAGAGGCGGAGCATGCGGCGAAGTTCGCGGAGCTTCTCGGCAAGACGATTGATATCGTCACCGATTCGACGAAGGAGAATCTCCGTCGTCGTATGGAGGCGGAATGCGGCGCTACGGCCGGAAAGCTCGCCATCGCCAAACGCGCGAAGGAGCTCGGTTATGACGCCATTCATGACACGGTCCATGAAATGGCCAAGGACGAGGCCCGCCACGGCAAAGCCTTCCAGGGTCTTTACAACCGTTACTTCAAGTAATGGCATTTTTGCGCGGAATGTTTCCTCAAGTTACGCAACATTCCGCGCGAAGGTGTTAAAATACGTCACATGAAATTACAGGGTATGACATATTCGCCTTACGCAGGAAAGTTTTACTACTACGCGTTTATTCAGACGCGGGGATGTGTCGTTGCCTGATTTCAGAATGAAGACAGTGTTGAGACGAAGCCCCGCCCTGAAAAGAGCGGGGCTTTCCGTTAAAAAGGACATTGAGAAAGAGGAAAGAAATTGAAAAAAGCGGCTAAAGTTGCTGTTGTGGGGATGGGGCTTATCGGAGGCTCGTTTGAGAAGGCGGCCCTCCGTGCAGGGTATGCCGTCAATTCGCTTCACCACGGGGACGCTTCAGGCTTTGAAGACGCTGAAATAATTCTTGTCTGTCTTCCGCCCTCGGCCGTCGTTCCTTGGATACTTGAACATTCCTCTTCATTCAAGAAAGGCGCAGTCGTAATCGATATCGCCGGTGTAAAACGTTCTATCCTTGACGGCATTGCTGCCGCATTTCCTTCCGGAACGGGAGATTGGCGCTTTATAGGCGGCCATCCGATGGCCGGAAAGGAAGTTGCCGGATACGCAAATTCAAGTGCAGATCTTTTTAATGGCGCCTCAATGATTCTCGTTCTTAAAGAATGTGAGACGGTTGATTCTTCAGTTCGCGATTTTTTCCTTTCGCTCGGTTTCTCTCGCGTGGTCATTACGACTGCCGAGAGGCATGATCAGATGATTTCTTTTACAAGTCAGCTTTGTCATTTGATATCATCTGCATACGTCCGTGACGAGCTTGCGTGTTTTCACGAAGGCTTTTCCGCAGGCAGCTTCCGCGATATGGCGCGAGTTGGCGCTCCTGATCCGGAAATGTGGACTGAGCTTTTCATTCAAAATAGAGATATGCTGATGCCAGTTCTTGAAAGATATATTTCCAGGCTTGAAGATTTTCGATCGTCTCTCGCCGCGGGCGACAGAGAGAGGATGAAGACGGCTCTTGCTGAAGGAGTTGCGGCAAAGGCGGTATTCGGGAAGGAGGTTGAATGAGCATCGGCAATTTTCTAAATCTTGATATCCGCGGCGCTTCTCATGCGCGGAAGATGTCGTTTGCGCTTAAAGGCTTTCCTGCAGGCTTTCGTATCAATAATGAGCGATTGGCGTCATTCATGGAAAGGCGCGCTCCCGGGCGCGATAAGCTTTCAACGCAAAGAAAAGAAAATGACATTGTCGTTTTTAAAAGTGGAGTTTCAATTGACGGCGTTACGACGGGCGGCGAGATTATAGGCGAGATTTTGAATGAAGATGCGCGCCCTGCCGATTACGGCGTGGAGCGAACGGTGCCGCGCCCCGGGCACGCAGATTTCGGGCAATGGGTAGAAACGGGGCGCATTCCTACGGGCGGCGGAAAAAATTCGGGCCGTCTTACCGCGCCATTGTGTGCTGCGGGAGCGCTCTGCCTCCAATATCTTTTAGAGCGCGGCGTTTCGATTAGCGCCTGTATAGAATCGATAAGAGGGAAAAGAACGGAAGGCGAAATGGTCGCCGAGATCGAGCGTGCACGCGAAAAAGGAGATTCGGTAGGAGGCGTAGTTCTCTGCACGGTGAAAGGCCTTCCTCCTGGAATCGGCGGCGCATTGGGAGATGGGCTTGAAAGCGCTTTGGCCTCATCGCTTTTTTCAATTCCTGCCGTCAAGGGAGTTGAGTTTGGGGAGGCTTTTGCCGATTCTCAGACGCGTCGAGGGTCAGAGGCGAATGACGCTTTTTCGGTAAAGGACGGAACGGTTTTCACGACGACAAACCGCCAGGGCGGAATTATGGGCGGGCGCACGAACGGAAGCGATATCGTATTTCGCCTTGCCGTCCGCCCGACGCCGACAGTTTTCGTGGAGCAGCATTCAGTCGATCTTTCTTCGATGCGTCCTGCGAAACTTGTTATGAAAGGGCGACACGATCCTTGTGTAGTCCGCAGGGCTCTTCCTGTGGTGGAAGCGGCGGCGGCCTTTGCGATTGCAGATGTTCTTATCGCGTCTTCCGCGGCTCATCCGAGGATCTGTCTTACGCTCACCGGGAGGACGCTCAAGGAATGTTTAAGGCAGTTTAAAGAGCAGCAGTATTTCTCTGACATGGTGGAAGTGCGCGCCGATCTTCTAAACGAGACGGAGCGGGAGAGAGTTTCAGCCTTTCCGAGAATGCTCGCAAAGGCAGTGCCGTGGAAGGTTCCTGCAGTCCTGACTTTTAGAAAAACTTGCGACGGCGGCGCTTTTGCGGGAAGCGACAAGACTCGTGTCGACTTTTTCAAGAAAATTTTCTCTCAAGCAAGAGATAAGAAGGCGGTGGCTTTTTCGTATGTGGATTTCGAGGATGGTTTTGGAGATGATTCTCTCCTCGATCTCGCTCGGGGAGCGGGCGCGAAAGTCATAAGGTCGGTCCATTCCTTTGAAGGTCCGATAAAGAACATCAAAAGCGTATTGCGCAATCTTGCGCGTTCTGGCGATGTCGCCAAAATCGCATTTATGCCGCGCTCGCTTTCAGATGTCTCGTCGCTTTTCTCCGCACTCAAGGATGAGAAGCCTTCTTCGCGCGTTGTTTGCGCGATGGGCCCGCTCGGTTTTCCAACCAGAGTCCTTGCAAGTTCTCTTGGCTCTCTTTGGACGTATGCGTCGGTTGAAGGACTTGGAGAGATAGGACACGTAACGCCGCGCGAGCTTGTCCGCGATTATAATTTCCGTTCCGTTACGCGCGCTTCGTCTATTTTCGGCGTTACAGGCTGGCCTTTGAAAAAGACTCGCTCGCCTGAGATAAATAATGCTGCTTTCTCCGCTGAGGATATTGATGCGGTGATGATTCCTTTCCCTTCAAGAACGGCGAAGGAGGCGCTTTCGTTCATGAAAGCTATGAAGATGAAGGGAATGGCGGTAACCATCCCGCATAAGACTTCGATAATGCGATTAATGGACCGGATTTCTCCGATGGCTCGCGAGATAGGCGCTGTAAATACCGTTGTCTGTGAAGGAAATGATTTCGTCGGGTACAATACGGATTGCACCGGTTTTTCAGAGGCGCTGAAGGCGTCTTTTGGAGATATCTCCAAAAAGAAAGTTGCAGTCTTGGGGGACGGAGGCGCTGCACAGGCCGTAAAAGCCGCGCTCAAAAAAATGGGAGTTGGGTTTGAAGTGTTTCATAGATCGACGCCGCCTTGCGGGTATGATGTTCTTATCAATGCCACTCCTGTAGATCCGATTCCTGATTACAAATTTTCAGGTAAGGAGCTGGTGTATGATCTTGTATACGTTCCTGAGATGACGCCTCTTATCTCTCGCGCTGCGAAAGCTGGTTGTAAAGTTGAGAACGGTTTTTCGATGCTTGTTGCGCAGGCGCGCGAACAGAGGCGTCATTATATGGATGCGGAGGTGCTCTAATGATTCTATTTCTCTATGGTCCGCCCGCAAGCGGCAAAACGACTCTCGGTCAGATTCTTGCAGAAAAGACCAATTCAAGATTTATCGATCTTGATGCAGTAATTGAGGCCAAGGCAGGCATGCCGATTTCTGAAATTTTCGCCTCTTCCGGTGAAGCGGCGTTCCGCGAGATGGAAAGCGCGTCGCTTCTTGAGACGATTGCGCAGTTGGAAAGAGACTGTGAAAGCTGCGTCGTCTCACTCGGCGGCGGTACGCTTCTCAGGCAGGAGAACAGATTGTCCTGCGAAAAGGCAGGAGATATCTTTTGCATCGATACGCCGTCCGAAGAGGAACTTACGCGGCGTATTGCAAAGCTTCCTGAGAGCCGGCCGCTTGGGAATAAGGCGGTGGAGCGAGCGGCGCATTACGCGGCGTTTCCAAACAGGGTTGCGGCCTTTTTCGAGGCGCAGCAGTCGCTTGTGATTGTCGGGAAGGGCATTGCTTCCCCTTTTCTTCGCGAAGGTAACATCGTATCTGACGCGAATGTTTCGCGCCTTTGGGGCGAGAGGCTTAACGTAAAGCCATTTGTCGAGATTCCTTCGGGAGAAGAGAATAAGTCAATCGGTACGGTAGTCGAGCTCTGGCGCGCCTTTGCGAAAAAGGGGCTTGGAAGGAAGGATCGAGTCGTCGCTCTCGGCGGCGGCGTTACAGGAGATCTGACAGGTTTTGCCGCTGCAACATGGATGCGCGGAATTAAGTGGATAAACATTCCTACGACGCTTCTGTCAATGGTTGATGCCTCTACAGGAGGAAAGACGGGGTGCGACCTTGCGGAAGGAAAGAATCTGGCAGGCGCTTTCCATTTTCCAGAACTGGTGGTTGCGGATGTAGATTTTCTTGAAACGCTTTCTTCCGAGATTCTCGCCGACGGCATGGCGGAGTTTATAAAACACGAGATAATCGGAGGAAGATCAGAGAATTGCGGCTTATTCAGGAAGGGCTTCGTTCCATCTGCAAAGCAAATAGCCGAGAATTTGATGGTGAAGGTGTCGATTGTGCGGGAAGATCCGTTTGAAACGAAAAATCGCAGGATGCTTCTTAATTGCGGGCATACTGTTGCACACGCTGTCGAGAAACTTTCTAAGTATTCAATTCCGCACGGCGAAGCTGTTGCAATCGGTTGCTGCGAGGAGGCGCGTATTGCAGTGCGCCGTTCTCTTTCGCCGCAGTCATGGGCGGAGGAGGTTGAGTCTGTTTTTTCAGCCGCAGGCCTTCCAGTCGAACTTCCTTGCGGAATGGGGAAGGCGGCTATAGTGGAAGAAATGCGGGGTGACAAGAAGCGCTCGGGCGACATTGTGGCGTTTGCGCTTCCGTGCGGATGGGGAGATGTCCGCATCGTTCCGATAGATCTGACAAAGGAGGATATCTGGCAATGAGCGCGCGCTCGATTCGCATAGAGGCAGGTCCGCGCAGAGGGTGCGTGACATCTCCGCGGTCTAAATCTCATGAACATAGACTTCTTATTGCATCGTTTCTTGCAGGTGATTTGACTCGTCTTTCTCCCGCTGAAGGAGATAGCGATGATATTCTTGCGACGAAAAGATGCTTGGTGGAACTTTCTAAAGAAGGAGATACTCCCGTCCTCGATTGCGGCGAGAGCGGCTCGACGCGGCGGTTTCTCTCCCCAGTTGCTTCGGCGCTTGGCAAACACCCTGTTTTCAAGACGGCCGGCCGCCTTGCCGAAAGGCCTCAGTTAGACTATAGCATTCTTGAGAGCGGGCTTTTTACTTTGGAAGGCGCAGTCTCGTCGCAATTTGTGACAGGGCTTCTTTTTGCGCTTCCCATTCTGCAAGGAGATTCTTTTGTCCGCTTTTCTTCGCGGCTAGAATCACGCGGCTATGTAGATATGACGATTCGCGTTCTTGCCGAGGCAGGTGTGAAGGTTTTTGAAAAAAGCGATGGCTTTGAAGTTCCTGGTTCTCAGAGATACAAAAAGCTTTCTCGTTACTCCGTGGAGGGCGATTGGTCTGGCGCGGCGTTCTGGTTTGCGATGAATTCTCTCGGTGGGGATGTGAAGGTTTTAGGTCTTGACGAAGAGAGCGCTCAACCGGATAAGGCCGTATGCAGGCTGCTGAAAAAAATAAGCCAAGCGCATGCTTCTTCATCGGTCGTAATAGATGTTTCGGAATGTCCCGACCTTTTCCCCGTGCTTGCTGTCGTTGCGGCGGCACAATGCGGCGAAGTGATTTTCTCGGGAATAAGAAGGTTGCGATACAAGGAGTCGAACCGAGTGTCGGCAATGGCCAATGTTCTTAAGAATCTTGGGGTTGCAACTCGAGAGGAAGAGGAGGCTTTTGCTGTCTACGGAAAAGGAGAGCTGTTTCGTTCATGCGAAATTTCCACATTTTCCGATCACAGAATCGCGATGGCCGCAGCTGTGGCATCGTCGTATGCGTCTGGAGAGATTGTGCTTGATGATACGATGTGCGCGGCAAAATCGTATCCGGCGTTTTTTGACGAGTTTTTCAAGTTGCAAAAAATCTAAAATCAAAAGGAGAACAATGAAATGATTATTATACTCAAGAAAGGCGCGAGCGCGACGGAAGTTGAAAATTTGAAGTCGCTGCTTGAATCTAAAAATATAACTCCTCATGTTTCCGAGGGCCATCTTGAAACTATCATCGGTTGCGTCGGCGATATCTCGCATCTTGACCCCGGTGTTATCGAGGCCATGGATTCGGTTGAAACTGTAAGGCGCATTCAAGAGCCATACAAGGCCGCGAACCGTAAATTCCATCCCGATGACACAGTCATAGACTGCTCTGGCGTCAAGATCGGCGGCGGTGCGTTTTCAGTGATCGCCGGGCCTTGCTCGGTGGAGAGTGAAGAGCAGATTGTGGGTATAGCAAAAGCCGTGAAGGCGGCAGGGGCTACGATGCTCCGAGGCGGCGCTTTCAAGCCCCGTACATCTCCGTATGCATTTCAGGGTATGGGAGAAGACGGAATAAAACTTCTTCAACTTGCAAAGAAGGAGACGGGGCTTCCTATCGTAACTGAGCTGATGGATTTCAAAGATATCGAGCTGTTCAATGATGTCGATGTAATTCAAATCGGCGCGAGAAATATGCAGAACTTCAACCTTTTGAAAGAGGTCGGTTCATATACCAAAAAGCCGATTCTTCTCAAGCGCGGCATGTCGGCCACATTGCAGGAGCTGCTTATGAGCGCAGAATACATTATGGCATCAGGCAATCCTAATGTCATTCTTTGCGAACGCGGCATCCGTACTTTCGAGACGGCGCTTAGGAATACGCTTGATCTTGGAGTGGTGACGCTTCTTCATAAGCTTTCGCACTTGCCTGTCGTTATCGACCCTTCGCATGCGACGGGTCATTCGTGGATGGTCTCTTCCGTTGCCGTTGCGGCGGCGGCCATTGGAGCGGACGGGCTTATCATCGAGGTCCATAACGACCCTCCCCACGCCAAATGTGACGGTGCGCAGAGTCAGACTCCCGAAATGTTCGCTAAAACGTTATCTCGCGTCAATAAGGTCCGTGAGGCATTGATTTCCGAGAGTGACATGTGATAAACTACACAAAATAAACTCAAAGAAAGGAAGATAAAAATGAAAAAAATTGCAGTAGCTCTCGTGATTGCCTCTTGTGCGTTTGCCTCTCATGCTGATGCCGTTTGGAGCTGGTGGTGTGAGAATAATCAAAAGTCGGCAGACGTGGCTTTTGGCATTGGTTCCAAATGTAGTGCTGTGGAAGGGCTTGAACTTTCTCTTATCTATAGCGGAACTCCCAAGGTGGAAGGTGCACAGCTTTCTTTCTGGGGCATTAACTGCTCTGAAATGGCAGGCGTTTTGCAGCTTGCGCCATGGTTCAATAAGGGTGAGGAGCCTTGTGTACAGCTCGGCTTCTTGAACTTCAATAAGATAAGTTCGTTTACTTGGGGGCTTCTCAATGTTTCCGACAAGACGGCTGTGCAGTTAGGCCTTTTGAACTTGAATAAGAATGGCTTCTTGCCGATTTTTCCGTTTATCAACATTGATAAAGCACTCTTTGAATAATAGTGCAGGGTATTCAACGTTTGCAAGATTCACGAAACGCACCTCTTTTCGAGGCGCGTTTTTTCATAAGGCGTAATCAAGAGGGTGTAATTTTTGATATACTTCAAAGATTATGAATTTACTATCTTCATTATTGCTGTGCACCGTAGAGTTGACGCTTCCTATCGGCGAGGTTAAAACTATCCCTGTTTTCCAGGAGCGCGCTTATCCAGGGCGTGTTGTTGCGATACAACGCGTTGATGTCATTCCTCAAGTGTCAGGCGAGATTCTTGAGGTGCTCTTCGAGAATGGGCAAATCGTTAAAGAGGGTGATGTTCTTTATAAACTTGACCCTGTGAAATACGAAGCGGCCGTTAAAAATGCGGAGTCAAAAGTCGTTGAGTGTCGGGCGAACGTCAACTATGCCGAGCTTTCTTACGAGCGCCATAAGAAACTTGTAAATACGCGCGCAGTTTCGCTTGATGCCGTTGATAACGCTCTTTCCTTGCGTGATAGCTCCCGTGCTGCTTATGCTGCCGCACAGGCGGATTTGATTTCTGCTCGTGATGATCTTGCGCATTGCACGATAAAGGCTCCTATCTCGGGAAAGATTGGTACAACTGAAAAAACGCGTGGCAACTATGTTACGGCCGGCGTGGGAACGCTTGTTTCTTTAGTTCAGACTACGCCTATTAGAGTTTCGTTCTCTATTGCGAACCGCGATTTCATCCAGATGTTTCAGGCCAAGCTTAGAAACCTCAGGGAGAACTCGAAAATCATGCTTACTCTTTCCGACGGCAGCGTATATCGCGAGCAGGGGGAAGTTGAGTATTATGAAAACGTGGCCGACGAGCGGACCGACACGATTCGCGTTTACGTCAAATTCCAAAACGCCACGCGGATTCTCAAAGTTGGAACCTCGGTCGGCGTGACGCTTTCGTCCTCAACTGGCGTTGAAAGTCCCGTAATCCCGCCCACGGCGCTTTTGCAGGATATCCAAGGGCCGTACGTGTGGGTTGTTGATGAGGATGGCATCGCATCGCGCCGCACCATCGCCCGTGGCGACCTTAAAGGCGATTGGTTGGTTGTGGAGAAGGGGCTCAAACCCGGCGAGAAGATTGTCATTCAGGGGGCTCATAAAGTCCGCAAGGGTATGAAGATTGTAAATCCCAAGTAAAATAATGAAGTCTATCTCCCAGATTTTTATCGATCATCCGCGTGTGGCGTGGGTGATCTGTATTATCATCTCTCTTTGCGGCGCAATATGCCTTTCGAAGATGCCTGTTGCGGAATATCCCAATATTACGCCGGTTACAGTTACGGTGTCCACATCATATTCGGGAGCAAGCTCTGACGTTCTTCGTGAGAGCGTCGCGACAGTCATTGAAGATCAGATAAACGGCGTTGAGGATGTTTGGTATTATAAGTCAAGTTGCAGTGGCGTAGGCGCTTATAACTGCTATGTGGTGTTCCGGCCAGGAACTGAGCCGAATATCGCGCTTGTAAACACTCAAAATGCTGTGAAGCGCGCGGAGTCGAAGCTTCCGGAAGAAACGTTGCGCGCAGGCATTAACGTGAGGACGCGCCCGGAAGACCGTATGGTGATGTACGCCTTTACGACCGACGGGCGAGAGCTCGACGTCATGGGGCTTGCGAACTTTGTAGAGAAGCAGATTGCCGACGGCATCACCCGCGTAGATGGCGTCTCTCTCGTGGAAACGGGCGGGCGAGCGTACGCTATGCGCATTTGGCTCAATCCTATACGCGTTGCTGCCCTTGGAATTTCCATCAGCGAAATAAAAAATGCGATTGAAAGTCAGAATGTGCAGGCCGCGGCAGGCACCGTCGGCGGTGAATATGCTAACAAGTATCTGTTTTTTAAGTTAAATGTAAAAGGCCGACTGAAGACGAAGGAGGAATTTGAAAAGATCATCGTCAGAAGCGATCCTGCCACGGGAGCTCAAGTTCTTATCAGAGACATTGCGCGTGTGGAGCTTGGATGTAGCGGTTACAACACCCGTTGGCGCTATAACGATTTGCCTGCCGCCTCGCTTCAGGTTTACAAATCTCCAGAAGCTAACGCCGTTGAAACGGCCCGTCGCGTGAAGGCCGAGGTCGATAAATGGCTTGACCGTCTGCCTCCCGGGGTTAACGGGTATCTTGCCGACGACAGTACTGCGTTCACGCTCGTATTCCTTGAAGAGACGGGGTGGACGTTGATTATCGCTCTCGCGCTTGTTGTCGTTATTACTTATTTGTTCCTCCAAGACTGGCGCGCAACGCTCGTGCCTTCTTTAGCGATTCCCGTCTCGCTTTTGGGGACATTCGCCTTCTTGTATCCGCTCGGCTACACGCTGAACGTTTTGACGATGTTTGGCTTGATTCTCGTTATCGGCTCTCTCGTAGATGATGCGATTGTCGTGGTAGAGAACTGCCAGGCTCTTATGTCGCGAGAAGGGCTCTCTCCGCGCGAGGCGGCATCCAAGTCGATGACGCAGATAACGGGCGCCATTATCTCGACTACTCTTGTCACGCTTGCATGCTATGTGCCGTTGGCGTTTTATCCCGGCATGGTGGGAATGATGTATGTGCAGTTTGCCGTGACAATGTGTATCTCGCTTTGTCTTTCCACTGTCGTGGCGCTCGTCCTCTCTCCGGTGCTGTGCGCCTATATCCTCAAGCCTCTGCGCGAAAAGCCTCGGCTTGTATTTGCGCCTTTCAACGGGCTTCTCAACGGAGGCAGGTCTGTCTATCTCGTTTTTGTGAAAGTGCTCGTCCGTCGCGCGCTCTTGACGCTTTTGCTTTTCGGATGCGTTCTTGTTGCCCTTTGGTGGCTTGGCGTTAAGGTGCCGACGGCCTTCCTGCCAAAGGAAGACCGTGGGTATATCTCAGTTCACTGCCGCCTGCCCGAAGGCCAGGCTCATGGGCAGACCATCGATGTGATGGATGAGTTCTACGAGCAGGCGATAAAAGTTCCCGGAGTGCAGAGCGTCTCCTATACATGCGGCAGTTCCGGCACATATGGAACGAGTGAAAACAACGGTAGTGCGTTTATTCGCCTGAAGCATTGGAAAGAGAGGCAAACTCCAGATCTGCAGATTGATGCTATTATGGATAAGCTCAAGGCTATTGCCTCCAAGCTCTATGCCGGTGACTTTGTCTTCTCTCAGCCGGCGGCGATTCGCGGGCTTGGCGGTTCAAGCGGTGTTGGCTTTAACTTCTGTTCGATGGAAGGGCATACGGAGCATCAACTGTATGCCGATGTTTCAAACTTTATTGATGCTCTCAAGACAAATAAGCTGGTGAAGGCTGCACACCATGGTTTCCAGTCGATCTCTCCGCAGATTGAATTTAAGCTCGACAGGCGCAAAGCCGAGAGCTTCGGCATTTCTCCGAGGACGATTTTCCAGACGCTGCAGAATAAAATGGCGGCGTATTATGTGAATGACTTCAACATCCTCGGCGGCGTGTATGATGTCCGTATTCAGAACGATAATGATTTCCGCGGCGGAGTCGATGATATTTACAATACGAGCGTCCCTCTTGAAAACGGCAATAATGTGCCGATAAGTTCTCTCGGCAAGATTGAATATATCGCTAAGGCACGCGAAACGATGGCCTACAACAAGATGCTTGCCGCATGGTGCGATGTAACTCCTGCCGAAGGCGTCACATCTTCCCAGATAATGGATATCATCGAGGCTACTCCGCGGCCGAAAGGCTATGCCATTGAATGGGGGCCTGTGCAGCTGCAGGAGAAGGAAAATGAAGGGCAGCTTGAGATATTGCTTCTTCTCGCCCTTGTCTTCGCATACTTGTTCCTTGTGGCTCAATACGAGTCGTGGACTATTCCGATTTCCGTTATTCTTTCCGTTATGGTTGCTCTTACAGGCGCCGTATTCGGGCTTTGGATAACGAAGACGCCTCTTTCCGTCTATGCTCAGCTCGGGTGTGTTATGCTCGTCGGCCTTTCTGCCAAGAACGCCATTTTGATGGTGGAGTTCTCAAAGCAGGAACGCGAGGCTGGCAAGAGCATTTTTGATGCAGCCATCAATGGCGCATCGCTGCGCTTCCGCGCGGTTATGATGACGGCGTGGAGCTTTATTTTCGGTGTTCTTCCTTTGGTGTTTGCCTCAAGCGCAGGTGCCGGAGCGATGCGCGCAATTGGTATATGCACATTGAGCGGAATGCTTGTCTCTACAGTATTTGGCATCGTTTTTGTTCCTTCAATCTATGCGATATTCCAGCGTATGAGAGAGTTCGTGATACGCAGCGTATTCAAGCGTTCTCAATCGCGATAAAAGAAAAGCCCGCGCATTAGAAAGCGCGGGCTTCTTTTTTCTTTTTGTTCAGATTTTCTCAGCGCACTTCCTCCAGCACATGGAAGGTGCCCGCTTTGCGCATAGGCGCGACTGTCGGGCCGAACGCTTTCATGTGAGGGGCTGAAAGGTGCGCTTTGAGCGCATCAATGGAATCCCATTTTTCCATCATCCAGAACGTTCTCTCGCCAAAGCGCATGGGTTTATCCCAATCTGTGTTGGCGTCTTTCAAGAGCGTATACATCTGGCAGCCGTTTTCCGCGCGCACGGTCGGTATGACGCCGAGAGTTTTTGAGGTGTAGGCGGCTATGTCGGCGTCGTCCTTAAGATCGAAGCGGCAAAGCACGTACACACCGTCTTTTTCAGTTTTAGCAGCCGCGCTTTTCGCCTTTTCAAGCTCGCTACGAAGCGAGAAAATCATCGAAGCCATGGTTCCTACAACTACGATCGTGACGATGCTGCGGAATATTTGAAGGATGTTTCGTTTCATGATGGAATGTACCTTTCTTTTTGTTTGTTTTGTAGTTTACCACAAACTCACTTTCACGCGCAATCATAAGCGGCTGATATTGTGAGTAGATTTGCGCATTTGCCGTATTGACCGAATGGGCGTGAAAATGATAAAATAAACGCATTATGTTTGGAAAAGTTAAGTCGTTTTTCTCGACCGATATCGGTATTGACCTCGGTACAGCCAATTCGTTGGTCTATATGAAGGATCGTGGCATCGTGCTGCGAGAGCCTTCCGTTGTCGCTATCCAAGCAGGAACTAAGCGCGTTCTTGCCGTTGGGCTGGAAGCGAAAAAGATGATAGGTGTAACTCCGCGCAATATCGTGGCGATTCGTCCTATGAAGTCCGGTGTAATATCCGATTTTGATATTACAGAGGCGATGCTTAGGTATTTTATCAATAAGGTGTGCCCTAAGCGTTTTTACTCGCGGTATTCCAAGCCGAGGCTTGTTGTGGCTGTTCCTTCTGGGATTACCGATGTTGAAAAGCGCGCCGTCGAAGAGGCTGCGCACGATGCGGGCGCAGGCGAAGTGTTTCTCATTGAAGAGCCTATGGCCGCTGCTATTGGCGTTGGGCTTCCTGTCGATGAGCCTGCAGGCTCCATGATTGTCGATATCGGCGGCGGCACTTGTGAAGTTGCGATTATTTCTCTTTCAGGAATCGTTCACAGTTTTTCTGCCAGGGCCGCCGGCGGCGATGCGATGGATGAGGCTATCATTTCGTACATCAAGAATACGTACAAGCTCATGATTGGCGAGCGCACGGCCGAGCAGATTAAAGTCGGCATAGGAAGCGCATTCCCGATGGCAGAAGAAACTTCCATGGAAATAAAGGGTCTTGATGTAATTTCTGGCCTTCCTAAGACGATGACTGTCACTTCCGAGGAAATTCGCGGTGCTCTTAAAGGAACTGTCCAGCTTATAGTCGATGCGGTTAAATCCACGCTTGAGCGTGTCGAGCCCGAGCTTGCGGGCGATCTTGTTGACCGTGGGCTTGTTCTTTCAGGAGGCAGCTCCCAGCTTCGCGGTCTTGATAAGCTTCTCGCTCAGCAGACGGGTCTTCCCGTTATGTTGGCGGACGACCCGATTTCCGCCGTGGCGGAAGGCACAGGGATGGTGATTGACAATATAGAAATTCTCGCTCAGAATAAGCGTGCGCAGTGAAAAAGGGGAAGCGTAGCGTCGCCGTTGTTTTTGTCGTGTTGGCGGTGCTTCTCGCGGCGCTTCCTTTAGCGTTCCCTTCCATCGTAGTAGAGGCCTCCTATCCTCTTGAGAGGGCCTGGTGCGTTGTAAAGCGTCACGTTTTTTCAAGAGTGGCGGGGGCTTTCAGCGGCGCTTCCGCGCGTGCGGAGAATATTAGTTTGAAACGCGAGCTCGCGGCTCTTGCGCTTGATATGGCTCAGGCGGCCGAGATAGAGGCTGAAAATGCGCGGCTCAGAAGAGCGCTCCATTATATTGAAAGAACAGAATATGAGTATCTTGCAGCTCCTGTCCTTTCTCGTGGCGGCGGGGCTGCTGCAGCGCATGATGTCTTGCGAGTAGGCAAGGGTTCTCTTGCGGGCGTTAGGGAAGGTGCGGTTGTGGTAGTCCCTCAGGGGCTTGTTGGGCGCGTTGTATCGGTAACGCTGCACACGTGCGAGGTGAAGCTGATTACCGACCCGTCTTTAAAAGTCGCCTGCATGTCGGATTCGCTCGGCGGCGGCCGCTTATACGGCATTCTCTGCGGCGGCGGGGAAGATTCGCTCTCTCTTAAATATCTTTCAGGCTCTGCAAATCTTCCTGAGCGCACCCGTATTATCACTTCTGGCGAGGGCGGTGTGTTTCCCGCAGGAATAGAAGTGGGCGTTTATCTTAGCGAAGGTTCAGTTTTGCCTTCTGTAGTTTTTTCAGCATTGGAAGACGTTTTCATCCGCTGTGCCGAATAGACGAATTGAGTTTGTTGTAGCTTTAATCACCATCGTAGCCGCCGCAGCGTTGGAAGAGCTGTTTCCGCCTTTTTTCGGCGTGGGTTTCCCTTTCCTTATGGCGTCGGTCCTTGCGGTTTCGCGCAGGCGGCGTTTTGTCGCGGCCGTATTCTTTGCAGTTGCCGCAGGCGCTTGCGAGGATGCCGTATCGGGTTTGCCGCCTTTCATGAGCGTCGGTTTTTTTCTGGCTCTTTCATTGATTGCTCGAAATCTTCCTCTGCCGCGTGGGCTTGCTTTTTTAGTCTATCCTCTCTATCAGCTTTATCTTGCCGTTTGGATATCCGATTTAAACGGCGGTATTTTCGTGCGGACTCTTTTTTCTATTCCCGTCGGCGCGGCCGTTATAGCCGTCTCTTATCCCGTTCTTCTTTGGCTCGATAGAAAGGCAGGGGTCAATGAACAGGAATGAAGAGCTTTTTACCGTGGCCGACATACTGTGCATTGTTGTAGCTGGCATTTTCGTGCTCGGTATGCTTTTTCTCGTTGTAAGGCTTAAATCCCTTCAGGTTGATTCCTCCGCCAACTACAATTACGCCAACGTCAGGCAAAGCGAAAGAAGAGTTCAGACGGAGGGGTTGAGAGGGCGTATTCTCGACAGGAACGGCAACATCCTCGCAGGCAATAGAACATCGCTTTCAATCGTATGCGATGTTGCGCGTTTCCGCCGCCGCAACTGGACGATGACTGTAGATGAAATTGTGCAGGCCGTAGAGAATGTCGCAAAGGTTACACGCCTTCCCATGTCTGTGACGCGGCGCAAGATTGAGCGGCATGTCCGTCAGGAGCTTGCTCGGCCGCTGGAGTGCTGGAAAGATGTGCCTCGTGTTGCGCTTGCGAGATTCTTTGAACATTCAGACGAGCTTCCAGGTTTTTCATGCAAAGAGCATTCTGAAAGAATTTATCCCTATGGAAGTTCGGCCTGTCATCTCATCGGCTATGTCTCCCACGCCAGAGGCGATGTCGTGGTAGGTGACGAGAAGTTCAATTTCTTTGAACCGGAAATGGATGGCAGGGCTGGAGTTGAAAATTACTACAACGAATTTTTGCGAGGGGTGCCGGGAGAACGCAGAATTCGAGTGGACGCTTTAGGTTATGCGATTTCGGAGTGGACGATTACGGAATCTGCGCCCGGGCCGGACCTTAAGCTGACGCTTGATATGAAAATTCAGCGTTCTGCCGAGGAAGTGATGAAGGGTCTTAAGGGGGCTTTTGTGGCTCTCGATCCTCGAACGGGAGATATTCTTGCCTCTGTCAGTATGCCGGGGTATGATCTTAATGCCTTCATCCCGTTCATAAGCGAAGAGGAATATGCGAAGTTGAGGAATGATCCTGACAGGCCGTTTCTCGACAGGGCGATGTCGGGCCTTTATGCGCCAGGCTCGACTTTTAAGCCGATTGTCGCTCTCGCGGCTCTCGCATCAGGAGTTTCCTGTCAATTTCAGTATAACTGCACTGGTGTTTATGAGGCGGGAGGAATGCGCTTGAGGTGCGCGAGCAGATGGGGGCATGGAGAGCTTGCGATGACAGAGGCGATTATGCGCAGCTGCAACCCGTATTTCTGTGCGCTTGGAGTAAAAATCGGAACGAATGAAATATGCCGCGCTTCACGTGCGTTCGGGCTTGGCTCAAAGACGGGAGTAGATTTCGTTTCCGATTCAGCGGGAGTGGTTCCTGATGCTGATTGGAAAATGTCGCGCTACGGTGAAAGATGGTATTTCGGCGATCTTGTCCAAATGTCGATTGGGCAAGGGATGCTTCTTGCAACACCTCTTCAGATGGCGCGCGTAGCAGGGGCTATCGGCACAGGAATGCTTGTGACGCCGCGCCTTAAAATAGATATTCCCGTTGAGAAGAAGGCGTTGCCGTATTCAAGAGAGCATCTTGAAATTGTCAGAGAGGGCATGAGGATGGTCGTTACGGGCAATGGCATATCGCGCGGGACCGGTTTCCGAGCGGGGAAGGGTGTTCCTGTCTCTGTTTCAGGAAAGACCGGCACCGCGGAAATAGGCCGAGGTGCGACGCGCAGGAAGAATGCGTGGTTTATAGCGTATGCGCCTTCAGAAAAACCTGAGATTGCCATTGCCGTCGTCATAGAAAACGCAGAAGGAGGCGGTGTTGACGCAGCTCCTCGCGTGGCAGTAGTTTTAAAGGAGTTTTTTGCCGCTCGTAATCAAAGAGCGGAATGAAAATCAGGAGGAAGATGATGAAAACCGCAAGAATAGTCGATTGGCTTAACGCAACTCTTGATGTGCATTCGTTTGATGATGTCTCCAACAATGGAGTGCAGATCTCTTCCTCGAGAAAGGAAATTTCATCTGTCGCGTTTGCTGTCGATGCAAGCGTGCGCGCCGTTGAGGCGGCAGCGGAGAAGGGCGCGGGGATGCTTGTTGTGCACCATGGAATTTCATGGGGAGGCGGAATAAGAATGATAGAAGGAGGAGTCTATGGCGTTGTGAAGGCGGCGGTTATGGCCGATATCGCTCTCTACGCCTGCCATCTTCCGCTTGACGCGCATCCCGTTCTTGGAAATAATGCGCGGCTTCTTAAAGAACTGCATCTCGTAAAAAGCGCGCGTGCGTTCCGTTACCGTTCGTCTGAAATAGGTTTTGTCGCGAAGGCCACAGCCCGCACGCAGAAGGCGCTCGATAGTTTTGCCGCGGCGGCCGGCGTCGAGGGTGTGCGCGTTAAAGCAGGCTCTCTTGTGGGAGTGTGCAGCGGCGGAGCTGGCGATTTCGCCGAAGAGGCCAAGCGCCTTGGCTGTGAAGTTTATATAACGGGCGAGGCTAACTGGGGCGATGTGATTGCAGCAGAAAACTGCGGTATGCGTATGCTTTGCCTTGGCCATTACGCTACTGAGGTCTGGGGGGTTCGTTCGCTTTCCGAGGCAATGAAAAAATCTCTCAAGGTTGAAACTATTGATCTTACAAAGGAGCTTTAAGTGAAAGTTCCCCCTTGCGATTCAAGCTGGTGTAAAATAGCGGTAGAGGGGAAACTGCCGCGCTCTATCGGTATAGATAAGCGGTTTGTGGCATTGGCGGCGCGCGAGTTTGCCGGAAAGGCGGCGCGCCTTGCGGGTGAGAGCTTTAAGGAGGTTGTCATTGTTCTTCAAGATGACGAGTTTTCTTCAGTCACACACAAGGCGATAAACGGCGTGGACGGGGCGACGGATGTGACAACACAGAGGTACGATGCGATGCCGGGGGAAGAGCCTGGCGTTTATGGAGAACTTTATGTAAATGCCGAGCGAGCTCTTTGCGCATGTAATCGTCGCAGAGGCTGGAGTCCGGCCAAGGAGCTTCTTTTGTATATTGCTCACGGGATGGATCATCTCGCAGGGTCTGATGATCAGACGGAAAGCGACTATCTAAGAATGCGCCGCCGCGAGCTTTTGTGGCTAAGATCGGTTTTTGCGTAAGAGCGCATTGTTAATACGCGAAAAAGGCATTCCACTTGGGTTCGGGAGGGACTGACCCCGGTGAATACACGGGGATTTTAGATAGGTGAGGTTGGGCTAATGTTTGTCGACGAAAGCTACCCCGGTTGACAAAAGTGCCATGATATGAGACAATACCCTTGCCGCGCCATATGTTGCGGCAGGGAGTGTTTCGGATGATCAC
>JAHBAE010000045.1 GCA_018384485.1 Kiritimatiellia bacterium | reverse complement strand
TGAACGCTGGCTGCTGGCTGCTGGAACACTTCCAACGCATCAAAAATTCGTTCTACCTCGCGTCAGCGGGGAGAAGGAATTTTTGATGCGTTGGCCGTACTTGCCCGCAAAGCCGCAGAACAATGGCGCCGGATACGGCTCGCCAAGCACTCTGACGCTTGCCGGCATCACCACAACGGCATACGGCGGCGGTGGCGGCGGCGCGGACCCTTATCACGCACCTTCCCAAATCACCACTAGCGTACTGATTGCCTCCGGCGGCGGCGGGGCAGCCGAGACCAGCAGCATGGACGTTGACGGCACCTACTACACCGGCACGCAAGGAAACTACGGCGGAGGTGGCAATGGCAGCACTGGCGGTGGCGGTGGCGCAGGCGCACCAGGGGGAGATGGAAAATCCGGTCAGGCCGGCAACGGCGGTGAAGGCATAGTCAACGCGATTACCGGCGTGGAGGAAGTTTACGGCTCTGGAGGTGGTGGCGGCGGCGCGGTAAAAATCAATACAGGAGAGGCAGATCCAGGCATCGGTGGCACCAACGCCGGCAGCGGTAGCAAGGGGCCAAATACAACCACTCCTACTGCAGGAGCAGGCGTCCCGGGCTTCGGCGGCGGTGGCGGAGGCGGCGGCTACAACAGCGGCGCATCTGCCGGCGGCAACGGCGGCTCTGGAACGGTCATCCTATCCTTTACGGTCGGCGGGCAAGCCGGGCAGCCGACTATCGATGAAGACGCAATCACCATCAAATACTACGACGGCTACACGCAGCCGAACATATCAGTTACCCTTGGCGGTGACGAAGGCGCAGTCTACACCGCCTCGCTCACGGTCTACTCAGCAATCGGGTCTGCCGAAGTTGCTGACGGGGAATGGGCATCAACCAATATCTACGAAGGCCTGCACCTCGGCGAAACCGGCACCGGATTTGCGACCGTATATCCGCCGCCAGGCGGAACATTCACCGTCAAGGCCGTCGCGTCTGCCGAAGGTGCGGTGGACGCAGTGATGGTAAAAACTTTCACAGTTCCGACAAGCGAAGGTCTTATGCTGCCACCGCATCTTGGCAAGGGCGGTGGATCGGGCGTAATCCACGTCCGCCTGGGCGCGCGCGGGCGCGGCACTGGCGAGAGCTGGACTGACGCATACACCAATTTCCGCGACGCGCTGAAGCTAATCTCCGAGGACCGGCCGGAGCTGTGGTTCTCTGGGTCGGAAACGCTCTCGTCCGCCACTGCGGGTACAATCTCCATCGCCAACTCTGCGGCAATCCGCGGCGGATTTACTGGCGTCGAGAACTCGATTGCCGAGCGTCCTCGGAACTCGTACTCGACCATAGATGGCGACAACGCGTACACGGCGTTCGCAATTGAGAACTCGGCTCCGGCGACAGTGGACGGCTTCTGGATCTGCCGCGGCACGCGCGGACTTACCAAGTCTGGTGCGGGCGATATCACAGTCACCAACTGCGTGTTCGACTCCAACGGTCCCGATAAAAAAGTTGAGGCCCGCGCGATGCAGCTTAAAGGTAATGCGGCGTCCACACGCGCGATAGTGGCCGACTCTATAGTCATGCGCCATTACGAGACCGATAACAGCGGCTATGCCGGAGCAGTCTACCTCACTTCTCTTCACGAGGCTACGGTGTCGGCCTGCCTATTTGCAAGCAACGGGCTACCACTAACTACGCGCACCGGCGACGCAACACCTGGCAGAAGCCCCGGTATGTGGGGCGGCGCATTGGCGATAGACGGGGTAAAGACATTAGTCGAAAACTGCCAGTTCAGGGCGAATGTGGTGCCGACAATTGACATGTACGATGTGCGTGCCGCCGGAGGCGTCGCCCGGCTCAGGGGCAATGCCGGCGGCAGTGTCTTCCGCAACTGCCTCTTCGCCGGCAACGCCAGCATCTACGGGCGCGGGCTCACAGACTCCTATCCCGATCCCGCCGGCGGCGCACTGGTGGTGGATATGACGAACGGGCATACGGTGCAAGTGGAAAACTGCACCTTCGCCTATAACATACATTCTGGAGAAAATTCCGCCGCCTGCCTTACCGTAGTCTCCGGAGCGGCGGCGGTGACCAACACAATCTTTACTGGCAGCATCTGCACGACAGGGCGCAGCAGCGGACATGGCGCACCTCCCGGTGATATCATGGTCGCTTCCGGCGCGGCAGCGACAGTCGGCTTCTCGCTTATGAGCGGAGCGGAGAACCGCGTCGCTGCAGAAGGCGGCGAGCTCATCGTCGGGACTGGCTGCATCGACGCAGATCCACTGCTCGTCACCGAATTAAGCGCGCTTTCGCCGCACATCGACACCAGCGAGAGGATGAGATTCATGGATACAGCGGGTGCTGCAATTTCAGCGATCAACGCGCACTTGAGGGGAGCTCGCGGCTACTTCGACGAGAAGATTCATCGGTTTAATGCTACTTACAAATCAAAGAACGGCTCATCGCCTGCTATCGATGCTGGCGCACCCGAATCAAACTACGCCCAAGAGCCTGACTCCCAAGAAGGATGGCATGGGCAGCGCATCAACATGGGCTTTTACGGCAACACGCCGTGGGCGACACTCACTCCGTTAAAAGGCGGCATAATCTACTTGAGGTAATAGCGCAAAAACGGCGCGAGCGTCAAACTGCAATAACTGCCCGCGTTGAAACGACGAGCAACTCCGCAGAAACATTCTCCTCGGATATTCTAGTCAGGCTTGAAACGGCACGTCTGTATGCCGCCATTTGAGGAGCGTAGTCCAGCCGCATCCTTTTCCGAAACGCTTCCTCGCTTTCATTGCGCCGTATGCGATCGGTCTTGAAATCCTGAATGCGAGCATACCGCTCGCCGTCCTTCTCCGTAAAGACGACGCGATCGACGCGCCCGCTCGTCCAAGAGTCAGACTGAAAAATTTCAAACGCCTTCTCGCGCCATAGACAAACAGCTCCTTCTGGGCGCACGAGCGCACGGTCGAAATCATCTGCCGCCGAAGCGGCATCGATCCACTCCACCCTCTCAAACTCAGCATGCACATCAACGCCGCGCTGAAGCGCCTTTCTGCGCGAAACACCTGCGAGAAAAAGATCGCCTGCGCTCTGCCCAGACACGAAAGGAAGCGATGGGAGGCGGCGACGAATATTAACTCGCTTTGCACGCGGCAATTTCTTTTCGATTTTTTTCTCCGCGCTTTTATCGCCTTCCGATTTCGCACCGAGAGATAGATGCCATTCTTTGTTCCCAATCGGATTTCTAATGGCCGAACGGACAATATCGGAAAAATACAATGACGAAGATTTTTTATGTGGAGGCGAAGTTATAATCGTCATCGCCCTTCTCGCGCGCGTCATCGCAACATAATATATGCATAATTCTTCGAGCGCCGAACGCTCGCGAGCGTCTTCAAACGCTTTTGCAAAGGAGGCGGAAATATTCCCCGCAAAGCGTTCAACGTATTCGCCCGGATCTGGCAGAATCCACCCATCGCCCTTTACCGGCCCACCTGGGCGCGAATCGAGCGCGCGCGATTCGTAGAGCGGAAGAATTACATAATCGAATGCAAGCCCTTTCGACCTGTGTATTGAAAGAATCTTAATCTTCCCAGGTTCCGCGACATTGCGTTTTGTGCGAGAGGCAAGAAACGAGCTGAAGTCGGCAAGGCGCGTATCAGCCCTGCGCGTAAGTTCAAACTCCGCAGCGGCGCGCAGCAGCCCCGTGAAGCGGCTCTCTGTAAACTCGCTCCACGCGGCGGCACTTTCAGAAGGAAGCGCGCTACGCAATTCACGCAGAACACGCACCATGCCGCGCTCCGCAAATGCACGCGCGTAAAACGCGGAAAGCTCGCCTGCGGGAGGGACTTCTCCTTTGTAGAGAGATGCCGCAAGAGGCGAGCGGATAAAATGACGATAAGCGCGCATATCTCCCGGATGGTCGGCAAGAGCAACAACATCGAGAAACGGCGAAAGCGCAGGCGTGTCGAGAATGTCGCTCTCCCCTTCCCATACGACACCTTCGACACCATATCTTCTCAATGCCTCGGCAAGCTCGACGCCTAATGTGTTGTTTCGGACGAGCACCGCCGCGGAAATCCCTTTCGCTATCGGATTTACAGCCTTAAGAGCGTTTGCGATGGGAAGTGCGAAATCCTCCTTCTTGGAACTTGACGCCTCAACCGTTTGGACGAAACCCTCCAACTCCTCCCTTGCGGAATAATGCTCCACCATCTCCCACTGCGGGAAAAACTCGCCTATCATGCCTTTCGCAAAGACTGCGTTCACGGCTTCTATTATCGGCGGCGCGCTGCGCCAGGATTTGTCGAGTATCTCCTCTTCGTAGCATTGAGAAGAAAGCTCCTTTTTCATTATCCCCACATCGCCGTTGCGCCAACCGTATATCGCCTGCTTGATATCGCCAACAATCAAGACTGGTTTCTCATCTGATGAGCGCGCCTCCTCAATCAGCGGGCCGAGCGCATTCCACTGCTCGCGGCTCGTATCCTGAAATTCATCGAGCGCCCACGCCTTGATGCAGGAATCGATTCTGTACTCAAGCGCGGCCCTGTTAGAGAAATCAAGCGCTTCGACCAGGCGTGGAATATCGGCGAAAACAAGTTTGCCAGCCGAGCGCACCTTCGCGGCATAGAGAGACTCGAACGCGGCGACGAGGGAATAAATCCCCCTCGCGGACTCAAGCTTCATCTTAAGGACGTACCCCAACACGCTTGCGACAGCTGCGCGGACGGCACGGGCCTTCTCTCCGGAAAAGACGATCGCCTTTCTGTTGAAAGAAAACTCGATTGTGGAATGATCAAAAAGTTCCTCGTTTTCGAGAATCTTCGCCGCATATCCTTTTATGTCTGAAAAGCTTCCTTTGAACGAGCGAACCCAATCTGCGAAATTTTGCCACTCCTTCGAGGTATCCAACTTATCAAGTTCTTCAGCCGCACGAATAAGATCTTCTCTTCCCGCGAGAGCAATGGGAGACTCGGGAGAGATTATCTTCGTTGCATCTCCCCACGCCGACTCTTCTTTGTTCGAAAGAAAATTCTCGTGCCATGAAGAGATGAACTGGCGATAAGTCTCGATAAATTTTCTAACGCGCTCCCTGTTCATCACAAGAGAGAACGCTTCGACAAAAGCGCGTTTGGAAGCGGCATCTGTGCGGCGGAGTATCTCAAACGAAACGGCGGCGCGCGCGATTTCACTTTCAAAGTCGCTCATGATTTCAAGGTCTCCTCTGAGCCCGAGCTCAAGAGGAAACGCACGCACCATGCGCATAAGAAAGCTGTCGAGTGTTCCCATCTGAGAAAGATGCTGCGAGGCGACTACGGCTCTAATCGCGTCCGCCGCTCCGGAAGAAGGATTCTCCTTCGCCTTCTTCGCAAGAAGCCTCAGAAATCTTTCAAAAATCTCTCCTGCGGCAGCGCGTGAAAAGGTAAGAGCGACAATATCCTGCATCTTCACGGCGGCTGAAGGGTCGGAAACAAGTTCCACTAAGCGGCCTGCAAGGCGCTCCGTCTTCCCCGTTCCGGCGGAGGCTCTGATGATTTTATGAATCACTTTGAAGATCTCCTTTTATCGCGCTCCTCGATTCGACGCAGCTGATCGGCGAGCCATTCCGGCGAAAGCGACTCTTCAGGCATCTCAGAAATCCAATCGCTGTAATCATACTGCCAATCCTTCTTCGGAGACGGCGGCCAGAATATGCCATGCTCAATATCATCAATAATCTCTTTTATCTTTTCCTCCGCCTCACTGACCGACCCGCCTGGAAACGCCGGAGATGGCGCAAAAAGAGTTGAGGAATCATCCTTCCCCAAAATACAATAGCACGCCGAGATATTACCGAGATGTGCGTTGGGGAAATCATTGGAAAGCTCCAGCATCGCACAATAAAGAGGCAACTGCAGGCTCATCCACCTTCCTTTGCTGTCGCGCACCTGAGCCTTATCGGCGCCATCAAAGGTTTTATAATCGATAACGCACCACTCGTCAGTTTTTACGTTATGATCTATCCTGTCGCAGCGCCCTTTAATCGCAGTGTGGCCGTACGTGACCTGCATCTTCAATTCTGCCGCCTGAATCCGCCAACCCTCCGCATGCCACGCCGCCTGAACGGAAGAGAAGGCCTCAAGCCTGCGCTTGGCGGATTCTGCCTGAAGAGAAACTATGGCTGGAATGTCGACGCCGAAGCGTTCCGCGAGAAGCGCATCGACATGCCCGGCAAGCTCAGCAGAAATCACTTCCGGATTTCCCGAATCCTTATTTGCGCCTCCGCCCCATCGTTCGAGCGCATCGTGTATGAGATTTCCAAACTCGGACGGCTCAAGCTCCTCTGCCCTATCGTCGCTGCGGTCGCCAAACGTCTTTTTAAGGCAATACGTGAACGGGCAGTGCAAGTACATATCGATACTTGAAGGAGATGAGAACTCCAGTTTCTTCTCTTCAGGAGGAATGCCGGGATTAAGGCGCCATTCTTCGGGAAAATCACTTGCAGGCGCCTCGCCCGTTCCTGCGCTTATGCTGTAGAACGACAACACCCTCTCAATGAGAGAATCGTCATCAAGCCCTTCAAATAAAAGACGAGATGGCTTTAAGACATCGCCCTTGGAATCTATCGAACGGAAGAGCGCCGTCACTGCCCCTTCCGCGCGGCACGATACCGCACTCGAAAGAATACGCCTATCGCGCTCGGCGCGGCTCTCGTTATCGGGAAGGCCGAACGCGCGGCGAAGAGAATCCGGGAGATAAGGATGCGCCGTCACGCTCTCGGGGACACGCCCCTCGTTAAAGCCTGCAATGACTATTTCGCTTGCCTCGACAAAAGGAATTTCAAGCCAGCCGTCCGCAATGATGACATCACCTTCGTCAGGCTCAAGCGAATACGTCTGCTCGCGCAAACGGCGCAGGAAAAGCTCATGCTGAGCTTTCTCTGGAAGGCCCGCCTCTTCACATTCATCTATTATATCGCCGAGTGCGGCAGCGGCAGCGGCAAACTCTCGCGCATCCTGATCCTTGCCGTCGAGCAGGCGGTCTTTGAAAATCGCGCGGAGAATTTCACGAAGGCCCTGCTTGCGGAGCGTCGCGAAAATAAATTCAAAAATCTCTCTCAGCCGCCCTGTCGTCTTAGGTCCTATCTGGTCGATCTTTTCAGGCAGAAGTTTCGCCTGCGCGTTATCAAGCTGAATAAGCGCCTTTGTAAATTCATCAGCCGTAATGTTAAGACGCGAGCAAAGCCATCTGCGCGCGTCTCCCCCGCGGATGAATGCCGAAAAAACGGCGTACGAGCGAGAATGAATGAGCGAAACTATCTGAGAGACGAGATGACCGAGCGACGACTCGACAAGAGATGTGCCTGACGGATTATGCACCTTAAAACCGCGGACCTTAAGAGCGCCTTCTATCTCAGCAAACGAATCTGCATCGGCGACACAAAGAGAAGGAAGCTCTTCATCGGAAGATACGCCTGAGAAAATATCGGCTACGCGCTCGGCCTCGGAAAGCCCCGTGGCGCACGGCACAATGCGCGGAAGAGAAACTTTCTCAAACGGGAGAGTGATTTCTACAACAGGCAGCTTCGTTGCGGCAAGATATTCTGCAAAGACGGGCGGCGGGTCGTAAAGGCAGGCAAGCACGACTTCCTCGATCTCATCCGGAAGAACGGGCGAGGCGACATTCTTTTTGAGCGCTTCGATTCTGTCCGTCTTCCCTCGCCGCTTGAGAGACGCAAAATAGCGCTCCTCAATCTCGGCAAGCGAGCGCCAGCGCTCCTCCTCGGAATATCCGGTTTCGCCTTTGAGTTTCTCGACGACGGAGGAGGCAATGTCGCTAAAGAAAAGAGCCTTTGCTCCAAGAGTGCGGCGGATATCTGAAAGCTGCGCGGCGACATCTATGGAGGCTTTGTCGCCAAGCGCCTCATAAAAGGCGGCAAGCTCTTCGGTGCGGCCCGCAACTGCGGCATCTTCCGGCATAAGAAGGCGCGATGGCTCGCAAACGAGAGGCGGGAGAATGCCGCCGGAGAAACGACGGGCGAGCGAAAGGCGCAACCTTCTTCCCGATTGCGCCGTAGGCACAACGACGAGCACGTGAGAGAGGGAAAGCGCCCCGGAGCCGTCTTTTCTCACTCGCGAAGAAAGCGCGTCGACTACAAGGTCAAGCGGCTTTTTCATCGCAACATTCAAGCGGGAAGTACTTTAAGCGTAAGATTTTCGCGGCCGACGACAGTGACGGAGGAGCCCGCGGCGATTGCGACATCAGAGCTTGCGCTCCATTCTGCATCACCCACGAGGATGCGCCCGAACTTTCCTGGCGCTATTTCCTCAATGACTTGAGCCGGGCGGCCGATCATTTCGTCTTTCAAATCTGAACTGGATGAGACATCACCCGTAAATACGCTTTTCACCCAGCGCCTCAAGACGACAAGATAAAGGATGGAGAAAGCGGAGAACGCGGCAAGCTGCCATGTAGCCGTAAAAGCTTCGCCGAAAGCAAAGCGGCACGCACCGACCGTAGCGGCAGACAGACCGAAGAAGAAAATGACAAAGCCTGGAGCAAGAAGCTCGCCAAGCATCAAAAACGCACCGATATACATCCAAAGCCAAGCACAACTGAACATAGTAAACTCCTTTCTTAACTGTCTCTCTCCTCGCTCGAATGACGATTGCGAGAAAAGGTATTTCGGCCTGAAATTTCAAGCCCTGCAATTGTAAGAATTGTGGCGGCAATGCTGATAACGTACATGCCTGCCGCCGCCGCCATTCCTATTCCCGCAACGACCCATATCCCCGCCGCGGTTGTAAGCCCATGGACGGCATGCTTGTCGAACATAATCGCACCAGCGCCGATAAAGCCAATTCCAGTTACGATCTGCGCTGCAATTCGGCTTGGATCGCCACCATCATCAACAAAAGCATATTTTGAAATAAGCATCATCAGCGCGGAGCCGAGAGCCACAAGAAGATAAGTGCGCATCCCGGCCGCCTTGCCGCGGAAGTCGCGTTCCGCGCCGATGAGCGCGCCAAGGAAGGAAGCTAAAAGAAGGCGGAGAATCATCACAATCATATTTTCCATGCGAAGAGTCCTTATGAAAAATCAACGAAGCGCGGCGACTGGACGGAAGAGACCATCCAATGAACCGAGCAGTTTGAACTTACCTGCGGCAGGATCGTAACTAAGGGCGTGAACCTCACCGCTACGCTCCATCGTTACGAGCGCAAGCGTTTCGGAAAGGAAAAGAAAATCTCGAGGCCAGCTGCCAGGGAGATAAAAGCGCGACTTAAATTTTAGCCTCCCCGTCTCGGCGCAGCAATCAAAAACGACGAGAGAATTTTCGCCGCGGTTGGAGATCACCACCCTTTTGTTGCACGGAGCCATCCGGACGGCGGCTGCAAGATCGCGGTCATCGGGGCGGCCGTTATCGCCCGTCGCAAGCGTATTTACTGAGCAGAGAACTTTTTCAAAACCGCGCTCGCTCGACCACGCTACGGACTGAAGTTTGCTGTAAAGCTCTGAGAGGACAAACGCCATCTTTGCATTTGGATGAAACACGAGATGACGCGGACCTGCGCCTGGAATGCCGATATAGAACTTGCGCGCCTTTGCGGAAGAATCATCGCACCCGTTTTCAAGCCTATATTCAAAAAGACTATCCAAGCCCAAATCCACAACGGCATACCCCTTGCCGTCCGGCGTCGGAAGCGCCTGATGACAATGCGCCGAATTCTGACGAGGCTTGTTCGGGCCGCTTCCAGAGTGGGCGTGAAGAACGCAATTTGAAAACTTTCCATCGGCCACATCTACGCTGCCCGCCTTGCCCGCGGCGTAATCGGCAAAGAACACTTTTTTACCGTCCGCTGAAACTGAAACGTGGCAAACACATCTTAAGGAAAGGTTGAGCCTGTCAGTTTCAACGAGCCTGCCGCCTTTTTCGGAAAACGCAACAAGCCCGACGGAATCGCAAGAATAAATATACTTGCCGTCAGGCGAGCGCGCAAGGTATATCGCATTGCTTATCGTCGAATACTTCTCCACGACGCGCATCGCGCCCGACTCGGCCACATCGATGGCGACAATTCCGTCAGGATGTTTCGCGTCAGTGCTACAACCGATGTAGACGAGAATCGCAAGCATCCACGGCATAGCATTACTTCCCCTTGAGAGTACCGAAGGGACTTAAAATCGCGCCCGGCGCTACATCGGCAAGAACGGGCGTTCCGCAAGCAACGCTCGCGCCGTCTCCGACTTTCATGCCGGGAGCCGTGCAGCTGTTTGTCCCCATAAAGACATCCTCACCAAGAGTGGAATGGCCGGAAAGGGAGACGCCAGGGGCGATATTCGAAAAATCTCCCACTGTAGAATCATGCCCGACGGCAGAACGCGCGTTGATGATTACAAACTTTCCGATTTCCGTGCCAACGGAAACGACTGCCCCGACCGCAATATACGTGCCATGCTTAAATTCAGTCGTAGGCGAGACTTGCGCCGTGGGGTCAATAAGGCTCGGGAAATCATGGCCGCGAAGGCGGGCATAAATTTTGCGGCGAGTTAAGTTATCGCCGATTGCGATAAAGACGGAAGCGCCGGGATGGTCTTTTGAGGCCTTCTCGACGGAACCTAACAACTTGTAACCTTCGAAATTTCCTGTCGAACGCGCAGGGTCGTCATCGGCAAAGCCGATTACTCGCCACAGCGGCTGCTGCGCTGCCGCGTTTATGCGCTCAACAGTCCACACAGCCTCTCTTCCGAAACCGCCCGCACCGACAATGAACAAGTCTCGCATACTATGATCCTTTCACCATTGCCGCCAATTGCGAACTTAAGAAAACGTTTTACCTGACGCCGCCGTTCGCCTTGGCAAGCTTCTTTAATTTTGTAGAGCATCTCAAACGCCCGGGCGCGGTCATCCTATCAATGAATAGAACTCCATCGAGATGATCAACTTCGTGCTGAATGGCACGGGCGAGAAAACCGCGCGCCGTTATCGTCTGAGGCACGTTGTTTTCATCAACAAAACTGCAAACCACCTGATAGGCGCGAACAATCTCGCCGCTAATGCCCGGGAAACTCAAGCACCCTTCCTTATCGCATTGCACACCCTCACGCGAAAGAATCTGAGGGTTGAACAACTTCAACGGCATTGAGATGGGCGCGTTAAAAAGCCTATCCTTATCCTCCTCGCAGCTTTCAGGAATGTCAATGACGCACAGCCTTTCTGTGCGCCCGATCTGCTGCGCCGCAAGCCCAACGCCCCCCGTCTCGTGCATGGTTTCAACCATATCCTCCGCAAGCGAAGAGAGCTCTGGAGTTACGGAAGAGACGACGAACGCCTTTTCGCGTAAAACTTTTGCGCCGTATTTTGAGAGGGGAAGAACCATCTTAAGCCTTTCCTGTGCTTCCGAAACCGCCTTCGCCGCGCTCCGAAGAGCTGACATCGGAAGTTTCCGAAATCTCCGCCTGCGTGACGGGCGAGACGACAAGCTGCGCTATCCTGTCTCCTACCGAAACAGGGAAAGGCTCATCGCCGAAATTGGCGAGTATGACGCCAATCTCACCGCGGTAGCCTGAATCGACAGTGCCGGGCGAATTGAGAACAGTGACGCCGTGCTTAAAAGCAAGGCCTGAACGCGGGCGCACCTGTATCTCGTAGCCAGACGGAATTTCTGCGACAAGCCCCGTCTTTACAAGCGCGCGGCGGCCAGGCTGAATCGTAAGCGCTTGAACGGACCTGACATCCATCCCGGCATCTCCCTCGTGAGCATACGAGGGAAGGACAGCATCTGGGTGAATACGCTTGAAGGAAAGTTTCATCAGCTTATTCTTCATTCTGCTGGCTTTCGATTGACGACATATCGCCAACGGTAAAGCCCATGCGCTCAAGATTGCTTTTCTTCCATTCTTCAGAAAGCTGACGGAGCTGGAGAGAAGTGACCTCGTTCTGAATCTGCGACTTAAGAAGCGTGGTCTTTGCCGCATCGCCAGGCACCCTATCAACGCAATAGACGACGAGCCCGCGTGAAGGAGCAGTCATCGAAAGCGGAGAAAGCTCACCCTTGGCAAGCTTCGTCGCGGCGCGGGCAACCGCGAACTGATCGCTGAATTCACCCTGCCTCATGTCAGAAACGGAGAAGCTGATGTTTGAGGAAACGTTATACGCCGCCGCGAAAAGCGCGTTTGTCCCCTTCTCGGCGAGAGAAGCGATAGAAGCCTTGAACGCATCGGCGCGCGCCGCAGAAAGAGCGCGGGGAGTAATCACGCTCTTGGCTTCCTTGAAGGAAGGAACGTGAGATGCGCTTGTTTCGGCGAGCTCCACGAGCCAAACAGTCTTCTCGGAAACGATGACGCCGTAACGGAGATCTTCACTTGAAGAATCGAGCTCGGCAATCGTCTCGGCCGCCGCCTCAGCGCCAGGGAAGACTGATGCGATGCGATGCATAAACCCTTCCACATAACGGTCGGAAAGAGTCATCCAATCGGAAACTGCAACCTTCTTACCATCCTCCGCGGCGATCTCATCAAGCCTTGAAGAGCCGGCTTTAGCCTTGACCGCATACGCACGGATGTTGAGGTTGGTGCGGAAGAACTCAACGGCGGCCATAAGGCGAAGTTCCTTTTCAATCTCGCCCTTGACCTCTTCAAACTTCTTCACCGTCTCCACACCGTTCGTATCCGTAACGGTATACTTGTCGGAAACGACATCGTAACGATCGCGCATTTCGTCTTCCGTGACGACCATCTTCGCCAGCACATTTGAAGCGTTCGCATCATAGCGGACGAGGCGCAATTTGATACGCTCGGGAAGCGCGATGGAGTTGGTGTTGTCGATATACCACTTCTCAAGAGCCTTGTCGTCAAGCTTGACGGCGTCGGCATCCTTCTTCGACTGACGGAAGCGGGCGATCTTTACGGTGAATGTATCGACCATGTCGGAGAGAGCCTGCTCAGTCTCAAGCGGCGAGCCCCATACTGCGGAGCCGAGAATGGCCTGATTCAGGCGCATAAGAGTAAGCCTGCGCTTGAGGCTCTCCTCGAACTTTTCAGGCTGGAGAGAATTTTGACGCAGAAGCATCTGATAAATCTGGAAGGAAAACGCGCCGTTCTGGCTGAATGACGGATCTCTGCGAATCATCTCCGCAACTTCCTCGTCTGTAGCCTCGATGCCGTTCTTGGCGGCAACCTTGAGCGCGGCGTAATTCTCCCAGGCTTCGCGGTTGACTTCGCCCTGATCGCGCTTCCAATCGCGATTCGGCCCAATGCCGCGCACCTCTAAAGCAAGCTCAGAGAAAAGCTCGCCATCGACAGCTTCACCCGCAAGGGAACCGTAGGCGCTTGAAGGCTTCGCCTGTTCGGGCGAGTTGATTTTCATTATAAGAAAGTCAAATGCGAAGAACGCCGAAATTGCGACGGCAAAAGCGCCCCAAATCCATTTGTTTCTAATTATCTTGTTGAACTTCTGAATAACCATTTTATTTACTCTTCTTCCTGTTCGTTGTTTTCTTCGCTTTCTTCAGACCCTTCGCCAGAAGCATCCTCATCAGCATTTTCTCCGCCTTCGGTTTTTGCATTCGCGCCGTCGGCCGCACCTGCGGCACCTGTCGCTTCCGCAGCGCGCTTCGCGAGCTTGTCGCTCTCCTCCTTGGAGACGGGAACGAGCTCGCCGGAATTTACGGCGGCGTTATCTTCCGTATATGCGAAATCGTTTTTAAGAACACCATCTGCATCGAATGTCATCACCGAAACGGCAAGCTTCGAGCCGATGGCGGGAACGGCTCTGTTGAGCTGAACGCGCGTTTGGGGCGAGAGGCGCCAATCAAGGATCGACTTCTCGTAAACATTCTTGACCTTGCCATCCTCATCAATCTCAGTGCGGGTGACAATACCGCGATCAACCTTGATTACAGGATCGCCGCGCACTCCGTAGAGAACCGTATTGAGAACATCGTGGCTTGTGCGGATGCGAAACTCTTGCGTCGGGCCCATTCTGGGAACCGAGAAGTTGCGCCCCTCAACGAAGAATGTGCCCGTAAGGCAGCGCAAAAGAGCGTTATCCCCGTCGCCGAGAGCAGTGTACGTGAAATGAGACTCGCCCGCGAGGTCTTTAACTGTAAAACCGGAAGCGGCAATCGAAAACGCGCCGGCAGGCAGGTTGCGGGGAAGAACGACTTTTACGCTTCCGCCTTTAAGAACGATAGAGCGGATATCCTCGCCGAACTTCTGAGTGCGCGTTACAAAGTGTGACTTCTCGCCAACATTAATCAGAGTGGTGGGGCCAAAGGACAAAGTCATTGAAGCGCCGGTATGCGTGCGGTATTCGGAGCCAAGCGGATAGCGCCTGCCGACTTCGAGCTGTTCCCATGCCGCGCCGGGGCGATGCACCTCAACTTCACCCGTCGCAACGCTGCATACGGGAAGAGTGGAGAAAAACTTCGCCTTTTTCTGAATGCTCTCGACAGCGTTGGCTACAGGCTCCTCGGCCTGCTCTTCGCCTTCATCGGCCCAAGCCGCGCTTGAGGCGGCAACGGCCGCCGCCAAGAAGAGGTTAATCTTCATATCAAATATGCTCCCTTTGAAGGCTTGATTAACGAGCACACGGGCTCGTCGTTGAAACGAGCCTTGTATTCACGGGAAATCTGCTCGGCAATTTTATCGGCATAAGCGGGCTCAACGAGAAGGCAGCAGCTGCCGCCGAAACCGCCGCCCGAGAGACGCGCGCCGTAAACTTCAGGAATCGCCTTTGCCGCGTCAACGATGGCATCAAGCTCCTCGCAGGAGTTCTCGAACCAGTTGCGGCTCGACTCGTGAGAATCGTACATAAGAGCGCCGAAGCCCTTTAAATCGCCCTTTTCGAGAAGCTGTGCGCCTTGAAGGACGCGCTCATCTTCACCGATCGGATGAACAGCCCTCTTCGCCGTAGTCTCAGGAAGACCGCCGCGATAAAGCACCCATTCGGCCATGGTAACGTCACGAAGGTGCGTGACATTCTTGCGCAGAACGCCGGCAAAATACTTTGCCGCATCTTCACACGCCTGACGGCGCGAAGCGTAGGCGCCGTCGACAAGAGCATGCTTGGCGTTCGACTTTACCATCATGAACGCAACGGAAGGCCCCATTGCGACAGTCTCAAATTCGTTGGTGCGGAAATCGCTCTTGACGAGCGCGCCCTCTGCGCCGTACATGGAAGAGGCTTGGTCAAGAAGACCGCAGGGGCAACCGGCGAATGTATGCTCCGCCTTCTGGCCGATCTTGGCGAGCGTAGTTTTATCAAACGAAGTGCCGTAAAGCTTCTGAAGCGCAAGAGCCGTGGCCATTTCAAGCGCCGCTGAGGAGCTAAGGCCGGCACCAAGGGGAACGTTGCCGCCGAAAACTGCCTTAAAGCCCTTGTTGGCCTTTGCGGGCGAGCCTTCCATAAGCCAGTTGAACGTACCAAGCGGGTAGTTCGCCCAAGTCATCCCCTCCTTGATTGGGGCGACTTCAGAAAGACGGCAAGTGAATGTCTCGCCGACATCGAGAGCGACAAGCGTTACAGAATCGTCATCGGCAAGGGAGGCCGCAAAGAAGGTGCCCTTGTCGATGGCAGCGGAAAAAACATACCCCTCGTTGTAGTCAGTGTGATTCCCGAGAACCTCAATGCGGCCAGGGGCATAAGCGACAGCATCAGCCTTACTACCGAAAACTTCAGAAAACTTTGCTGTTACTGTGTCGTAAACTTCTTGGTTCTGCATGGGATTAAGCCTTTCTTAAGCTTTTTTCTGACCTAACTTGGAGCCGATGAGGGCATAGAAAAGAACGTATGCCAAAAGCGCGATTGAGAGCCAGTAGCTGTTCAAAATGCCGATCTTATCAGCGAGCATGCCCTGAACGGGAATAAGAATACCGCCGAAAACCATCGCCATGAAGATGCCAGAGCCCATCGGGACATACTTGCCAAGGCCTTCAGCCGCCATGTTAAAGATGCCGCCCCACATAACGGAAGTGCAAAGGCCAACCGCAACCATAAACGCCATTGAAAGCGGGAACTCCTTGCCGAAGATTGTAATCATCTTAACGGGCGCGAACATGGCTGCAAGAAGAAGCGCGATGCCGATTGTGGCGAGGAAGGTGGTCTGAGCGCGGGAAGAAACCTTGCCGCCGACGACACCGCCGACGAGACGGCCGATCATCATAAGAAACCAGTAAGCGCCGCAAACAACGCCCGCGACGGCGCCGCCTACATAGCCGGGACCGTTGACTTCAGTCATATAGAGCATTCCCATCGAAGGAACGCCGACTTCAATGACGATATAGAAGAAAATCGCAAGAGCGCCGAGCGTGAAGTGGGGGAACTTGAGCGTTGCAATGATGTCTTTGACAACGGAGCTGCCGCCGGAAAGACGAAGCGCCTTTTCTTCAGCAGTTTCCATGTGCGGTTCAGGAATGCGCGAAAACGCAACCACCACAAACGCGACTGCGAAGATGCCCATCGCGATCATAAGAGCGGGAGCCGCCTTGATAAACGACGTATCCTTAGTGATTTCGCCGATGAGCCAACCGAGAACTGCGGGCGAAAGAGTTGCACCGACGGAGTTGAGCGAGCAGCCGAACTGAACGAGCTGATTGCCCTTATTGCCGCCGCCGCCAAGCGTATTGAGCATAGGATTGACGACGAGGTTGAGCATACACATAGAAAAGCCGGCGATAAACGCGCCGATTACGTAGACGAGGAAGGAGCTTGCATAGCCTGAAACAAGCTGCACGCCAACACCCGCAAAACCTACTGCAACAGCGGCAAGCGCCGTGAACTTATAGCCTTTGCGCTTAAGAATAAGGCCGCCGGGGATGCCCATAAAGAGGTATGCGACAAAGTTCGCGGCGTTACCGAGCTGAGAAAGCGCGTTTGACGCATTGAACTGATTTTTCGCAATTACACCCATAGGGCTTGCAAAGTTAGTTACGAACGCGATCATGAAAAAGAGCGCGAACATTGTTGCGATGGCGATAACATTACCGCCCTTTTGGTTCTTCTCTATTGTTTCCATTTTTAACTCCTAATTATGAGTTTATTATCGTAAATTATACCGCAATCGCCCTCATTAGTCAATGCGGGGGGATTAGTGGTTAGTAGTTAGTGGATAGTAGTTAGTAGTTAGTGGATAGTTGTTAGTAGATAGTAGTTAGTGGGTAGTGGTTAGCGTATTCTTATGATTGCACCTGGATAAGCTGTCATCGTCTCCCATGGCGTGTTGCCGTAACAACCCATATTGATACGACGTCCATGCCAGCCATGCTGGCAATCAGGCCCGTTGGAATAAGAAGAATTGCGATCTCCCGAATCCTGCGCCGGCGAGACAAGGCCAGAACCCATGTAGGCAATGACAAGTTCACCCGTCTTCTCGTCAAAGTAACCACGGCCGCCACGAAGGTGACAGTTGACCGCCATTATTTCCGAAATCTTCGATGCGTCATACCTACATGTAAACGCATTGCCACTCGTAATCCAAGACTTCGCCGTCTCAGGAAGCGTCACGAAGAGAGGATCTCCAAAAACGCATCCCTCCCAGGCAGTCGTATCGGCGTTGCCGTAAGAAGAGATATCATCCGCAGTAAAGAGAGAATAACTCACATCAGCAGATCCAGTTCCAGACACAACCGTCAAATCGGCTCCAGCAACTACATCGAAGTTCGGCGCCTTTACATTGCCAAAGAAAACACAGTTGGCAACCTTCGCTACGCCTTTTACAACCGTAAGAGCGCCGCCGCTACTCATGCTCATTGCCATGTTGTATGCAAATGTGCAATTACTTACCGCAACAGCCGCGTCCGATGAAGATAAGTTCACTACAAGCGCACCTGCTCTATTGTTGCCTGTCCCTGTGTATTCAGACCATCCGTAACATTCGTAGTTGCCTGCAAAAAGGCAGTTCTCAAATAGAGAGCCGCCCGACGCGCCCTCAAGACGAATACCGCCGCCGCGAACCGCGCGACAAGTACCGCGATTCCCGATAAAGCGACAATTGCGCGCCTCCACAGGAACACTGGACGCATAAATAATAGACGCGCTAAAATCATCTCGCCCGGGCGAATTGCTACTTATTCCGCCTGCCAGATAGACTCCGTTAGTCTCAAAGAGCGTTGAATCGAGAATTAGCCTCTTGAGATTAGAAACATAAAGGCCGTATCCAACACCTGTTCTGTGCTGCGCGTTTTCATCGGCTGTGATGTTACCGGCAAAGACGCAGTTTGTGAAGGCGGCAATGGTGGAGGACGTACCGCTAACATTCGCACCACGACCATCTGCTACACTATTACCCGGGGATCTATAACTTGCACCATTACATTCAAACCTACAATTGACACATGCAAGATTACCTTTTCCTAACTTGCTAAGACCCCCTTGAATACCATGCTTGAATGCAAAGCCATCAATGAGCACGGAATCAACATTGTTGATTGAAAGCACGGTTGAGTTCGTATTTCCCGCGTCTTCTATGTTTATTCCTTCCGCAAATGTACGATCGCCGATAGAATCCTCAATTCCGGTGAATCCACCGCGGATGATAACTGGATATTGATACGAGAACGTGAGACTTGCCGGGAGTATATTCTCAGTAATGTGTATCCAAATCTCATTCCGTTGGGGGGTAATAAGCGACAGCGCTTCATCAAAAGTATTAACAGAATGCGCCCAATCGGACCCATCTCCTGGCGCATAACCATGGTTCCACACATGAATGATGTTCTCTCCTCCTCCATGCCCAGCCCATAGCGGTTTAGTGTTTTGAGAAGGAACGGTTTCAATACCTTCTTGACTGCGATTTTCGCTCTGCTCTGTACTGACAGAAACAGACCAAGAGAATATTTCAGCTGGGTTAAAATAATCAGTACGAAAAACTATAGTCTCACCATTATAACAAGATGCCTTAGTAAAAATCTGTTTATCATTCAGAACGAGTGTCACTGTAGCATCGTATTTACCAACACCTTCTATTTTTATCGCAAACCTCGCAGCTGTATAGTCGTCCGGATATGTTATGGTAATATCTGCAATCTCTGGCTGGCCGCCTGGCGTAATCGAAGCTTCTTTTGTATTTCCATACGCTCCGAGATTAGTACGATATCCATTCGGTTCTGGTTCATTCGAAAAGTCGGAATCAGGGTCGCCCTTGTCTATTGCACTTGATGTAATTATCTCAGTATCAATAAACGAACCTGAGTTATCAAACATCCCTGCCGCAGAGCGAAGGTGGACGTCAATGCTCGAAATGAAATTTGCTCCTTCCGTATCATTCCGCATATAGGTGTAGTCGCCGCTCGTCTTAACATTTGCTTGGAAGTCTTTGAGGCTCGTTATAAAGAGCGGATCGCCAAAAGTTAAATTGTCGTAGGTGATAAGCCCGTCGCTTGCCTCAGAAACATAGACCAACGAAGGCTTACCCGCCGTCTCTCCATCCTCCTCAGTAAGTCGGCAGTAAGAAAGGCTGAGCCGACCGTCAGCAAGAACATGGATGTCATGGCCGACCGTTGCATTCTTGCCGCGCTTATTACCATAAATTATTGAGTTGTGCATTGAGACCGTGCCCTTCTCGATGTTGAGACCGCCAGGGCAGTACCGCGAATCGCCAAGATTGTACGCTAGCGTACAATGTTCGAAGTCGACCTTGGCGCCCGTCGTCGAGAGCCTAATATCCAGTGCACCACCACCCTTACCCATATCGGAAGTCGCAATACTACTTTCCGCCCAAGCGCCCCAGTTTCCGACAAAAGTGCAGTTTGTAAACGCCGAGTTGCCGCTCCCGTCAGAAAGCAATATTACGCCGCCCGTGTCACCGCGGATTCCACTGCGATTGCCTCGGAAATGGCAGTTGCGCGCCGTAATTGGAGTGCCGTGCATCCATAAGCAGTCGCCATTACACCTGTCACGACCCGGGCTAGCGCCCTGGATGCCGCCAGTTGCACTCATACCGTTAGTGACGAAGAGGCAGCCATCAAGGAACAAGCGGGAAAGCCCTTTCGCATAGATGGCGCTGCCTTGCGCTTGCTCCGATCCGCCGGTCGTCTTTATGTTGCCGCGCCACGTGCAGTTGGTAAACGATGCGGTGAAAGCACCCTCCAGATAGACGCCACGACCAGTGACGTCATCCTTTGGAGCTTGATTAGAATTAAAATGGCAGTTGGTGACGGCGAGTGCACCAGCACCGGAATTGACAAAGGCTAATTGCCCAGCGCGAGTGAAAATAATGCGCTCCACAGCCAGTGGATTTGCCGCCGCATTAGATAACTTTAACAGATCGTAAGTATTCGCACCGTCAAGAGTGGAAAAAGCTCCTTCCGGACGCTCGTCAATAGAATCCTCAACGCCGGTAAAGCCGCCGCGAATTACAAGCGGCGCGGCGATGGTGACGGTTGACGGAGCGAATTTTTCCGTAATCTTGCCAGCGACCCAGACTTCTTTCTTGGTAGCATCGCCAGCGAGCGACTTCTGCGCCACGGTAAAGGAGTCAAAGGCGTCGGTCCAATTAGTGCCGTCCTTGCGCCCTTTCGCACCCTCGCGCACATGGATAACGTTCGGGCCGCCACCGTGGCCGTAATGAGCAGGCAAGGTGCCGGTGACGGTGGCGGACGTCTCCACCACGACCGGCGTCTGCCCCGGCGCCGTCACGGTAACGGTGACATAAAGAGTAGAGCCAGGCACGTAAAGGCCGCCCCCTGCAAGTGTAACCGTCTCACCAGGCTGGATTGACGAAACACTTCTTATCTCCGACGACGGACCACCTTGACTCTTTGCTATCTCAATCTTAACATTGGCATTATACATATCGCTTCCGCCAAGCGTTGCTGTGACTGTAGGCACAGTATCGTCGGCAAACGTAATGACTACATCACTTTCCGTCAACACCGGGATCCCACACTGTGAGGTTGCAGCCTCAACGGTGTTGCCATAGTAGCCGAGGTTGCGCACTCCGCCGTTGGGCGCCGGTTCGTTGGCGTAGGGCGCAGCGGGATCAGAGCCGTCGATTGCGCGCGAGTAGCCAGAGCCAAGCGCATCCTCGTGAACATCAAAGGCGAGAATAGAAGCTACATCGGCAACGCCAGAAGAAACACCGACCGCTGTCTTGGCGGCAGAAAGTGTAGTACCGAAAAGCGGATCTCCGTAAATCATATGCTCACCGATGGAGAGTGAGCCAGATGAGGCTATCTCGGAGATGTAATACTCTCCTTCACCGGTAATAAGTGAGTAGTCGATGTCGACAAAGCCGTTGCCATGCGCCACAATGTCGCGTCCATAATGAGCCGTATGTGCCGAATCATTAACATGGTTGCCATAAAAGATCGAGTTGCGAACGTAGGCCGTGCCGCGCACCACCGTAAATCCTGCGGCGGAAGTTGACGAGTAGGAGGCATTGTATGCGAATGTACAGCCGATTATCTCCATCCGCCGCTCCGACGTGTCCATATTAACAGAAAGTGCCGAACCGCAAGATGTCGGAGTTCCTGTTGTATGCGTAGTCTTGTTGCCGACAAATAGGCAGTTTGTAAAGGCGGAGCCATCGCAGTTTCCAGTCATTCTAACAGTGCCACCACGCCCATCTCTGCCAGGCGCACGATTGGCGAAGAAACGCGACGACCGAACCGTAATCGGAGATGCCGACATCCAAATTGCGGCGCCGCCTTCGCCTCCGTCCTGCCCGACCTGCGCATAGTTGCTGAAGGCCGCGTTCTCTATGCAGTTGGTGAAGAAGTCGCAGTTGTCCACATAGACGCGCTTCATTGAGCTTGAGTAAATGCCGGCACCGGCAAGCGCGGAATTGCGGGCAACAAAGTTGGTGTGGGCGTTGCAGTCGAAGAGGCAGCTGTCGAAGTACGCCTCGGAACTGGTGCCGCCGGATAGCCGGATTCCGCCGCCGTCTCTGGTGGCGTCTTCATTGGCGGTACGCAGATACCTCACGGCGTTGCGGTAAAAGCGACAGTTTCGGAAGACGATGTGCGACTTACCGCTCTTGTAGACACCGCGGCGGTAGGCACGAGTGAAGCAAATATTCTCAAAGACGTTTGTTGCGTCTATAACGTCTGTCGACACGTTAAAAATATAATTAAAGGCAGTGCGGTCGAAAGCGTTCAAAGTTGTTTTGCCTGAAGGATCAAGCGTTGTATCGTCGCTGCCGGCAAGGCCACCTTTGATGGTAAGTGCCTTATTAAGCGAAATCTGGGCGGTAATATCGTATTCGCCGGCTTTGAGAAGAATCGTGTCGCCCGCCTGAGCGGTAGTGATAGCTGATTCCAATGATATTGGCGAATCCCACGAAAGACCCGTTCCTTCCTCTTCCACGACGGAACTTGTTACGCGATAAGTTTCAGCATGAGCGCCTATGGCAAAAAGCGCGAACTGAAACGATATAACAAACTTATACGCGAGTTTTTTAACCCCGTTCATTTGACACCTCCTATTGATTTTTGAGAATATGGAGAACGGGGAAAGAAAGGTAAGGGTTTTGCCCCCTCCCCGTGAAATATATGAAGTTATAAAAAACTGATTTTTCATGATGTAAATACTATCATATATTTTTGACATCTGTCAAGGTACTCGGTACGGCCAACGCATCAAAAATTCCTTCTCCCCGCTGACGCGAGGTAGAACGAATTTTTGATGCGTTGGAAGTGTTCCAGCAGCCAGCAGCCAGCGTTCAG
>JAHBAE010000044.1 GCA_018384485.1 Kiritimatiellia bacterium | reverse complement strand
TGAACGCTGGCTGCTGGCTGCTGGAACACTTCCAACGCATCAAAAATTCGTTCTACCTCGCGTCAGCGGGGAGAAGGAATTTTTGATGCGTTGGCCGTAGTGACGGCATACACCCCATTGAGAGGTTGGGGATAATATGGTATAATACAGACCTGATTTCGATACAATTTTCTTTGAAAGGAAATGCTGTGAAAATGAAGCGTGAAGACGTAGATAAAGTGTTAATTATCGGATCAGGTCCGATAGTCATCGGTCAGGCTTGTGAATTTGACTATTCCGGAACACAAGCGTGCAAAGCTTTGAGAGCTTGCGGGTATAAGGTCGTTCTTGTAAATTCGAATCCTGCGACGATAATGACCGACCCAGTAATGGCCGATGCGACATATATTGAACCGCTCAATTTTACGCGCCTCGAGCAAATCATAGAAAAAGAAAGGCCCGATGCCATTTTGCCGAACCTCGGCGGGCAGACGGGTCTCAATCTTTCTATGGAATTGGCGAAAAAGGGCGTTCTTGAAAAATATGGCGTCAAAGTCATAGGAGTAAATCTTGATGCCATTGAACGCGGCGAAGATCGCGAGGTCTTTAAAGCGACGATGCAAAAGCTCGGCATCGAAACTCCCCGCTCTGGCATCGTCCATACGGTGGAAGAGGCTGTTGAGCTTGTTGAGAAGGAAATCGGCTATCCAGTTGTGGTGCGTCCCGCGTATACGATGGGCGGCAGCGGCGGCGGCTTCTGCTACAACATTGAAGAGCTCCGCACAATCTGCCAGCGCGGGCTTGACGCTTCTTTGACTCGCCAATGCCTCATTGAGGAGTCGATCCTCAACTGGGAAGAGCTTGAAGTGGAAGTCGTGCGCGATTCGAAAAATCAGATGATCTCCGTCTGCTTCATTGAGAATATCGATGCTGTCGGCGTCCATACGGGAGATAGCTTCTGCGCCGCGCCTTTTATAACGATCTCCAAGGAGCTTGAAGAGAAGCTCAAGCGCGATGCGTTCAAGATCGTTGAATCGATCGGCGTTATCGGCGGGTGCAATGTGCAGTGGGCGCACGATCCGAAGACGGGGCGTGTCGTGATTATCGAGATTAACCCGCGCACCTCGCGCTCTTCTGCGCTTGCGTCAAAAGCAACTGGCTTCCCCATCGCGTACATTTCGGCGCTTCTCGCGTCGGGTATGACGCTTGATCAAATCCCTTACTGGCGTGACGGCAGCCTTGAGAAGTATACTCCGTCAGGCGATTATATAGTTCTTAAGTTCGCGCGCTGGGCATTTGAAAAGTTCCGCGCCGTCGAGGATAAGCTCGGCACTCAGATGAAAGCCGTCGGCGAAGTGATGTCGATAGGAAAGACTTACAAGGAAACTCTCCAGAAGGCTATCCGCGCCCTCGAACGCGGCCGCGCCGGGCTCGGTTTCGTTAAGGATTTCAATGAGAAAAGTCTTGATGAACTTCTTAAGATGCTTGCAATTCCAAACTCCGAGCGTCACTTCCAGATGTACGAAGCTCTCCGCAAAGGCGCGAGCGACGAGCAGATCTTTGAACGCACTGGCGTTAAGGGCTATTTCGTAACTCAGATGCGCGAGCTCGTTGAGGAGGAAGAAGTCATCCTCTCCCACAAGGGCGCTCTTCCGCCGGACGAGCTTCTTGTTCAGGCAAAGAAGGATGGATTCTCCGACAAGTACCTCTCGCAGCTTCTTGAAGTTCCTGAAAAGGAAATCCGCGAGAAGCGCAAGGCTCTCGGTTGTGTTGAGACGTGGCATAAAGTTCCCGTTTCAGGCGTAGAGAACCAGTCGTATTACTATTCTTCCTACAACGGCGTAAAGAACGAAGTTGAAGCTTCTTCCAACAAGAAGAAAGTTATGATTCTCGGTGGCGGCCCCAACCGCATCGGACAAGGCATTGAATTCGACTACTGCTGCTGCCATGCGGCGATGGCGATGCGCAAGATGGGGTATGAGACTATTATCGTAAACTGCAACCCCGAGACTGTCTCAACCGACTACGACACATCCGACAAGCTCTATTTCGAGCCTGTAACGGTTGAAGACGTCCTTCAGATTTACGAGCATGAGAAGCCAGAAGGTGTTATCGTTCAGTTCGGCGGCCAGACTCCTCTTAACATCGCCCGCGGGCTGCAGGAGGCCGGCTGTAAGATTCTCGGCACATCAGTCGATTCCATCGACGATGCGGAAGACCGCGATCTCTTCCATTCCATCATGGATAAGCTCGGCATCCCTATGCCCGAGTCGATGATGGCTAGCGATCTCGACGGCGCGATTGAATGCGCAAAGACGCTCGGCTATCCTCTTATCATCCGTCCGTCATTCGTTCTCGGCGGCCGCGGCATGGAAGTTATTTACGATGAGCTTATGCTTAAGGAGTATGTCGCAAAGGCAGTCGGTGTAACTCCCGATAGGCCTCTTTATCTCGACCGCTTCCTTTGCCACGCTCTCGAATGCGAGGCTGATGCTCTCTCCGACGGCAAGGATATTTTCATTCCCGCCATCATGCAGCATATCGAGCTTGCAGGCATCCATTCCGGCGACTCCGCCTGTGTGTTGCCCCCAGTGTCGATCAACGAAGAGAACAAGGCCACGATTCTCGATTACACGCGCCGCATCGCTACCGAGCTTAAAGTTGTCGGCCTTATGAACATGCAGTTCGCCATAGAGAACGGCAAGGTCTACGTAATTGAGGCAAATCCTCGCGCCTCGCGCACGGTCCCGCTCGTCTCGAAGGTGGCTGGCACTCAGATGGCAGGCGTAGCTACGCAGCTTATGCTCGGTGAGACCGTCAAGTCGCTCGGGCTTGATAAGCGCCACATAGTTCCCTACTACGGCGTTAAGGAAGCTGTAATGCCGTTTGAGAAGTTCCCTGAGGTAGATCCTGTTCTCGGGCCTGAAATGCGCTCAACGGGTGAGGTTCTTGGCCTTGCTGATACATTCGGGCTTGCGTACTTCAAATCGCAGGAGGCTGCAAATTCGCCGCTTCCCGTTAAGAGCGGCAAGCTTCTCGTTTCGCTTTCCGATAAAGTTGAGAGCGCGATTGAAGCGGTCAAGAAATTCGTGGAGCTTGGCTTTGAAGTCGTCGGCACGGAAGGGACCATTAAATTCCTCGCTGAGCACGGAGTTGCTGGAAAGGTGATCGCTAAAATTGGCGAAGGCCGTCCCGATGTTCTCGACGCTATTAAGAACAAAGAAGTTTCGCTCATTATAAATACTCCTTCCGGTCGCCGCGATGCGCGCGCTGATGATTGCCGCATCCGTCAGGCTGCGATTAAATATTCAGTCCCGTATCTGACTACGATTGCCGCGGCAACGGCAGCCGCAGAAGGTATCGCAGCGGCGATGAAGGGGAAGGGCGAAGTCCGTTCGCTTCAAAGCTACCACGCTTCAATCAGCAAGTGATCTGCAAGAGAAATACTTTCACAGCTGTTAATGTTATGAAGATATCTCTTGTAGTCATCTTAGTTGCAATAGCATCCTTGACGACGGTGTTTGGTGCGCCGCCGTCAAGGAATGGACAGCCTATTTCGCTTTACGTTTCTCCCAAGGGAAACGATCAGAATCCAGGCACGCAGAAGTTACCGCTCAAAACGCCCCACAAGGCGTTGGAGCTTTTGCGCGGCGTTTTCAGTGATGCGCGCAGAGAGATCGTTTTTCTCGATGGTTGTTACGAATTTGAAAAGCCTCTTAGTCTTACAGGCGACGATAGCGATATAACCTTTCGCGCTCTTAACAAGGGAAAGGCCATCATATCGGCAAGCGTTCCCGTGCTTAATTGGCGGAAGGAATCAGTTTCAGGGAAACTGCTTGTTGCCGATATGCCGTTCGAGCCGGAGGAAAATTCGCTCTATCTTCTCACGGTCAATTCTAAGCACGCGAAAATCTCTTCGTTTCCTAAAGGGAAAAATATAGTATGCCCCGCCACTCCCGGGGATAAAACAAACTTTTATTCATTGCCGTATGAGCGCTCGTCTTTCCCGGAAGACTTTGATATATCATCGCTCGATTTATCAAGTGTGTGGCTCAGTATCCCGCAGGAATGGGCGGTTACGCGCACTTTTATCAAGGAGAATGATGTCGCAAACGCTCGCTTCGTCTTGAAGAGTCCTACCAACATGGCGATTGGTATGTACAATTCAGGCTTTCAACTAATAAATTCACGCCTTGGTCTTGATGAGGAAGGCGTTTGGATGTACGAGAAATCGACGAAGAGTATTATCTATAATCCGCGTGCCGATGAAAAAATTGAGCAAATTGAGGCGCGCATCTCGCGTCTCGTTACGCTTTTTGATCTCCGCGATGTTGATGGATGCACGATAGACTCCCTTGTCATCGAAGGGTGTCTTGAGCCTTTTACAAGCAAACTCTACGACGGCAAACCGCTTCCTGCCGCGATTTCAGCGCAATATTGCTCGCGTCTTAACGTGCGCAACTCGATTATCCGCAACTGTATGGGCGGAGGTGTAAGCCTTCTTAAAGCCAACCGTTGCGCCATAGAAAATAACCGCATATACGATCTTTACAAAACAGGAATCAGTTTTATTGACGGCGGCGCGGGCTACTGCAAGGCCAACTCAAACTGGATGCGCAATCTTTCTGAAGGGATAAGCATTCAGATCGGTCACATGCAGTGCATGTGGAACGATATCGCCGAAATCGGCAGAAGCGCTATTACGATGTGGAGTAGCTTCAGTGTGGTCGCTTCCAACAGACTTAGCAACTGCATGTTAAGAAGTCGTGATGGCGGCGCGCTTTACGGAGCGTACGATTACTGTCTGATAAAAGACAATATTGTAAAGTATACGAAGAAGAGCGATTGGCCAGGGCTTTATGCCGATGAAGGTTCTCAACACGATGTTTTTACGGGAAATAAGTTTGAGGGACTTTGGTGGCCCACTCACATGCATCAGGCTTACGGCATTGTCGTTTCGAACAATGTGTTCAAGTCCGACTCAACGATGCGTTGGTCATTCCAGGGCTGCATGTTCAGCCGTTTTGTCGATAATAAAATTTTTGCGCCAGCGATGATAACGCGTGACGCGTATCTCGCAAATTGCGCTGAATGGGCGCGTAATAAAGTTTATGTCAAAGATTCCGTCACAGGGAAGTATGCTCCGGCTAAAAGTGTCACTCTTGAGCGTAAGAAGGCTGTAAGTAGAGGCGAGATTAATGTTCCGCGTAACGATGCAGCTGCAAATGGTGTTGCGCAAATCGACGGTAAGCGCCTGAAAAGCGAATATCCCATACCGTGGACGAAGTTCGTCTGGACCGATGTCACGGAAGATGGATATCCCGCTCCAGGCACCCAGCCAGGCATAGTGTTTTCATATTCTCATGACGAGAGGTATCTCTACGTTCATTTACATTATAACTTCGCAAAAACGTCTCCTTATTTCGCGCATAAAAACTTTGGTCCAAGGGTAGGGGTGGACGATACGGTCAAACTTTATTTTGGCGACAAGGTTACTCTTACTCTTTTGTGGACTGGTGCATCTTCTTTTGAAGGAGTCAATTACAAGTTCCCGCCAGGAGATTTTAAATTGAACGAAGGTAGTTGGTGGAACGGCTCGTCGATGGAAATGCGCATTCCGCTTTCTGTAATCGGGCTTAAGAAACGCGAGTTCGACACGGCGGTAACCTTTAATTGTGAAAGTTACAACGCCGACCATTATCTTAAAAGATATGTGTTCCCAGTCGAGAATGGAAAAATATGCACTGGCACGCTTGTTTTTCCTGCTCATTTGATTGCGGGTGAAAAATGAGAAGTCGCGTTTCCATAATCGTTCTTTTATGCCTTGGCATGCTTTCGGCTATGGCCTCTTCGCGTCACACTAAATCCCAGCCGACGCGAAAGAGCGAGCGAGCGGAATTTGAAAAGCGCTATGTTGAAGGTTTTGCAGGTCGCAAGGCTGAGGCGGCAGAGTCGCTTCCCGACAATATGCGCTTCGACCGCTCCCGCCAGAGAGGCACATGGCTTATAATGCTTCAGATGGGCGAAGACGGGCAGCGCGTGCGTTTTATGGAAGCTGTTTTTTCTTCAGGTTCATTCTCACGCGGGAAAATGTTCGTTTACGGTGCCGGGGAAAGGCCTGTCAAGGCGAGTGAATTTGCCCGCCTCGCCAAGGAATATCCCATGGCTGCCATTCCCGTAAATGCAAGAAGAAGTATGCCCGTTTCCCTCTACCGCAGGAAGGGCTCGCCCGTCAGGCAGCGTGTCCCCAAAGATATATTGCGTTATACGGATTTTACTCCGATTTCAGATTCGTGGGGGCCATTGCCTGAAATGCTTTCGGCGCGAGGGGTTGACGTTTCCGAGGCGGGGTTTTCAATAGATATCGTCTTTCCCGGGAAAAGCAAAGTTCCTTTCAGTAAATTCTCGTGTGGAAAAGAGACGCGAAGTCTATCCACGAAAAAACTTGTCGAAGTTATTATGAGTGCGATGCAGAAAGCGGGAGAAGATGTGTCGAAAATTTCCGACCGCGCTGCCATTGACGAGTTTTCTTCAAGTGAGATTATTTTCAATTTCAAAAAAAATTAAGAGATAATTTATTCAGGAGATCCTCAACATGGGATATTTTCTTTTTGGAATCGCTTTTTTAATTGCAGGATATTTTATTTACGGTAGAATCGTGGAAAAGGTTTTGCCCTCGTCTGGCAAGCCTACCCCGTGTATTGCCGCGCCCGATGGGATTGATTGCGTGCCTCTGCCTCAATGGAAGAATATGCTTATACAGCTTCTCAATATTGCTGGAGTGGGGCCTGTAATCGGCGTTATCCTCGGCATTAAATTCGGGAAGGTAGCGCTTTTGATAATTCCTGTCGGCTGCGTTTTCATGGGCGCCGTTCATGATTTTGCGGGCGGCAAGATGTCGCTTTTTGAGGGTGGGGCGAATCTTCCGAAGATTGTTCGAAAATACCTCGGCGGTGTATATGCTTCGGCATTCTCTTGGGTGATGGTCGTTCTTCTGCTTTTAGTAGTTGCCGTATTCATAAACATTCCGGCAAATCTGATCGACAAGACTCTTTTCTCTCAGACGCCTTTCTTCTGGTGGGCAGTTGCGGTAATTTTCTTTTATTATATCGTGGCGACTCTTTTCCCCGTTGACCAGATTATCGGCCGCATTTATCCGTTATTCGGAGCGCTTCTGATAATCGGCTCCGTAGCGATAAGTGTAATGCTGTTAATTGCCGCTTTCTCAAACCCAGAGCTTCTTTCCGACTGCCCGTCATTCGCAAGATTCCAAGAGAAAAATCCAATATTTCCATGTCTCTTCGTTACGATAGCCTGCGGAATTATCTCTGGTTTTCATGCAACTCAAAGCCCTATCGTGGCAAGAACGATGACGAATGAGAATCAGGCCCGTGCCACTTTCTACGGCATGATGATACTCGAGGGCATTATTGTAATGATATGGGCGGCAGCTGCGCTTGCTATTTATAA
>JAHBAE010000042.1 GCA_018384485.1 Kiritimatiellia bacterium | reverse complement strand
GATATTTTCCGGCAAAAGTACAAGCATCGCTATGAGTCCAACCATAGTGATATGCGTAATAATAAGCTGAATGTTGATATTTTTTAGCCATTTAGTCTCTTTCCGGAACTGACAATCATATAATATAATTCTTACTTGTCAGCAGCATTTATTTTGACTCTATACTTTTTTCTTTTTAGAACACTTTTTTGTCCTATTTCTCCCTTCTCACAGAACTTCATTTTTGGAAGACATGAGTAGTATAGCATAAAATGAGAATTTTATGCGGAAAATTCTTAAGGTGGGGTGTAATCGATTGTGGGATGGGTGGGGTGTCGCTTGTAGCGGCTAATGATTAAGATATAGCAGAAGATCCTATAGCAGAAAATTGTTATTGGCAGGTCAATAGTGGCTGGTCATTAGTGACTATGGGTAGGTGATTGCAAAGTTGGTTAGACCTGTTTAGCAAAAATGAAATCATAAGTGCAACCTAATATTCGTGTACTTTGACAAAAACGAAGGGTAACGCAGATTGTGCATTACCCTCGCTAACTGCCATATGTAGGCCAAGTGTGCCTTTTGTATTTTACGCGGGCCAGAATTTGTCGGCAAGCTTCGAGGGGATTCCCACCTCGCCCTTGTTGAAGTTGTCGGCAAGAATCTTCCACCCGAGATCAAGCGCCTCTTCAAGCGGAATATTAACGGAAAGATCCATCATATTCTTCTCAAAGTCTGCGCCGTACTTCAGAAGCTTCAAATCCCACTCCGACATCTTAAAGCCCATCGACTGCTTCTCGATCGTCTCCTTGAACTGCGCGTAAAGCTTAATCATCGCATCCATCACCGTGCGGTGATCTTCACGCGTGTTCTTGTTCACCTGCTGCTTGAGACGCGAAAGCGAACCAAAAGGCTCAATTCTGCCGCCTCTCAAATAGAACTGCCCTTCCGTAATGTACCCCGTGTTGTCAGGAACCGGGTGCGTTACATCATCGCCAGGCATCGTTGTTACGGCGAGAATCGTAATGGACCCTGCGCCATCAAAATCAACCGCCTTCTCATAGCGGCTGGCGAGCTGCGAATAAAGATCGCCCGGATAGCCGCGGTTCGAAGGAATCTGCTCCATAGTAATTGCGATTTCCTTCATCGCGTCGGCAAATGACGTCATGTCGGTAAGAAGGACGAGAACATCCTTTCCTTCAAGAGCGAACTTCTCCGCCACCGCAAGCGAAACATCAGGCACAAGCACGCACTCTACCGTCGGGTCTGCCGCTGTGTGAATGAACATCGTCGTCTTCGCAAGCGCTCCCGATTCATCAAGCATCGAACGCAAACGAAGATATTCATCATGCTTCATTCCCATGCCGCCAATAACGATGACATCGGAGTTAGCCTGTAGAGCGATTCTCGCGAGAAGATCGTTATACGGCTCGCCCGCCTTTGCAAAAATTGGAAGTTTCTGCGAAACGACAAGCGAATTAAATAGATCGATCATCGGAATGTTCGTGCGAACCATTCTGTTGGGCATGATGCGCTTTGCAGGATTCACCGAAGGCTGCCCGATGGGCGAAGGCTCGCCGCGAACGGCGGGTCCTCCGTCACGCGGCTCGCATGAGCCCGTGAACGCGCGCCCGAGAAGCGCGTCGGAGAACGGAACTTTCATCGCCTCTCCGAGAAACCTCACTCGCGCTGCCGTATCGACGCCGCGGGCGCCGGCGAAAATCTGCAACGTCACATTGGGGCCGTCAAGCTTAATGACCTGCGCAAGCGAAATGCCGGCGCGGCTGTCCACCTCGGCAATCTCCCCGTACTTGACGCCTTCCGCACGAAGAGTCGCAACGGAGCCCGAAAGCGCATCGATCTTGTGATATATTCTGTTGTTAAACATTGCCGTCTCCTATTTTTTCGTGGCCGCCGCAACCTTGCCTTCAAGCGTCGCCTTGAGAGAGGCAAACTCCTGAGAATCGAAAGGCTTGTCGTTCCAGTCGATGAATGTCTGGCGCAGATCCATAAAGAAGCGCCGCGCCTCATCTTTGCCGCCAAAGCCATACTTCGCTTTGAGGGCCGCTTCCATTACATCGAACATGATGCGCTGGCGCTCGACGGGCGTGGTGGCGTCGGAATCAGAAAAGGCGTTCTGCTGAAGATATACGGCATCGATGAACTCCGCTTTAAGGTAAGTTGTAAAGTCATCAAGGCTCGTACCTTCTTCGCCGACCACCTTCATCATCTGCCCTACCTCATTGCCCTTGCGCAAAATGCCGCGCGCATACTCCACGCGCTGGCGCTCGATGACGGGATTGTACTGGCTCCACGAATCAAGAGGGTCAATCGCTGGATAGCGACGCGCGTCAGACCTTGCGCGCGAAAGACCGTGGAAGCCGCCCACCACCTTGAGCGTCGCCTGCGTAACAGGCTCGTCGAAATTGCCGCCCGCGGGAGAGACTGTGCCGCCAATCGTAACGGAGCCTACCGAGCCATCCCTCAAGCGCACACGCCCTGCTCGCTCGTAGAACGCGGCAATGCGGCTTTCGAGATATGCGGGGAACGCCTCTTCGCCGGGGATTTCCTCAAGGCGGCCTGAAAGCTCACGCATCGCCTGCGCCCAGCGAGAGGTGGAATCGGCAAGGACGAGAACATCAAGCCCCATCTGGCGGAAGTATTCAGCCAGCGTCACCGCCGTATATACTGAAGCTTCACGCGAAGCGACAGGCATTGAAGACGTGTTGCAGACGATGATCGTGCGCTTCATGAGCGACTGACCAGTCTTTGGGTCGATAATTTCAGGAAACTCCTTAAGCGTCTCCACAACTTCGCCCGCGCGTTCGCCGCACGCCGCGGAAATGACGACATCGACCTTCGCGTAGCGCGCGGTCGTCTGCTGAAGAACTGTCTTGCCGGCGCCGAACGGGCCTGGCACGCAGTACGTTCCGCCGACTGCCACCGGAAAGAACGTATCGATTGTGCGGACTGTTGTCTCAAGAGTTTTTTCAGGAGCGAGACGCTCGGAATAACATTTGATCGGCACTTTCACGGGCCAACGCTGGAGCATCTGCACCTCAACCGGCTTTGCTGACTGCGAAGACACCGAATCGCCTTCAACCTTCTCAAGGACGGCGATAGTCTCCGTCACCGTATATTCCCCTGCGCTCGCGAGCGACTTTACCGTGTAGACGCCGCGCAAAGAGAACGGCACCATAATCTTATGCCCGGGCAGCTTCTCGCCGTCAAAGATGCCTTCAGGAACCCAACCGAGGAAATCGCCCGCCATCACGCGCGCGCCGATTTCGGCCGTCGGGTGCCAAGCCCACTTCTTATCACGCGGGAGACCTGGCAGATACATTCCGCGCTGAAGGAAGTACCCGGCGTCACGCGAAATTTTCCCAGCCTCCTCCGCAAGCTCGGCAAGAGGATTCTGAAGCCCGTCATAGACTTGCGCGAGCATTCCCGGCCCAAGCTCGGCAGCAAGCATCTCGCCTGTAAATTCCACGCGGTCATCAACCATGAGATCGGCTGTCGCGTCAAAGACCTGCATATCGCAGCGAGTTCCTCGCACACGCACAATCTCGGCCATCAGCCGCTTGTCGCCGCATACGGCGTAACCGACTTCGTTCTGGGCAACGGCGCCGTCAAAGACGACTGTAATCATATTGCCGTTGACCGCCGCGATTTTTCCTGTTGTAGTCATAAGAGGCTTTTAATTTTTGTTTAGAAAGTGGTCTTCGTTTCCGCCATCATTTTATCGAAAATCTCCATGCCGCGGGCGGAAGAGACGGCTGCGCGGCGCAATGCTATCTTAAGGCGCACCGCATACGTGGCAAGCGCACCTTCGCCAAGAGGGGACGCGGGAGGCGTCAACTCGCCGGCCGCATCCCAACGCACGCGGTCAAGCGCCGTCTCGCGCGCGGCGACATCGCTCTCGCGGAAGCATGCGAGAATTCTATTCTTCCAGTAAATTGAGCATCCGCTCTGAGGACGCATGCAATCGGCGCCGTCGCGCGCTTCCGCTATGGCGTTGCGCAGAAGAGTATCGAGAACAGCGAACTTTCCCTCAAGCCTCGCCGCTTCCTCTTCGCCGCCGACCGCCTCGCAGAACTTCTCCCATGAAATTGAAGGAGGCTGAAAGAACGTAAGTTCCGGAAGGCTCGATACTGTGTAATAAATATTCATTTTATGAGCTTTGCAAGGTCAGGCCTGAGACGCTTTGCAATCTCTGAGGCAATATCCTCCGCAGAGAAGGAGCTCTCGACGCGCCCGCCATCCGTCTTGACGGAAAAACCTGCACCGGAAACTTCATCTAAAACGACCGTCACCTGCTCATTTGCGGCAAGGCGCGCCTTTACCGCTGGCGCAAGCGCGGGCGGAAGCGAGACTGTCGCAGGCGAAGCAAGCCCCTTTACGGCCTCGGCCACAAGATCGCAAATTGTCTTTTCATCGGAAAGCGCCTTCTCGACATCTTTGGCGAGAGTCTTTTCAAGAAGCGCAAGAATGGAATTTTCCACCTTGATAACAGTATCGCGGGCGGCCTGACGCAGGGATTCTTCCGCACGGGCGACGTACGCTGCCGTATCACGCTCGGCATCTTCGCGCATTTTCGCAGCGGCCGCTTCGGCATCGGCCACAACGGCAGATGCGCGCGCCTTCGCCGCATCAACTATCTTCTTTGCTTCAGCCTCGGCTTTTTCAACGCCATCGCGGTTAATTTTCTCCAATAAACTTTGAAGGTCTTCCATTTTTATTCCTGCTCCTCGCTGTTACATTGAATATTGTGATTATACCTCTTTTATGCGCATAAAGTCAACCACTCTTTCACTCTTCAATGAGAGTGCCCAACTTCATCGCATGCGATGCCTTCAATAGCACGACATCTCCCGCTGAAACATCCACGCGGAAGCGCTTCTTGAGAGTGGCGACGTTCTTATAGGCGAGATTGCAAAGGCATTTGGAACTTTCCTCCCCGATGCCGACTACGAGATGAAAGCCTTTCTTCATCGCATGGGCGAAAACTTTTTTATGCAGAGCCGCGCTTTCTTTGCCAAGCTCGAACATATCGCCTAAGACTGCAATGCGCCTACCATCGCACGGCGTCTTCTCCAAAGCGTCAAGCGCGGCAATCATCGAATCGGGATTGGCGTTGTAGGTGTCATCGATAAATGTGGCTCCCCACTTCTCAGAAATGCGCCAGCGCGCACCTGGGAGGGAAAAGCCCTCTAATGCGGAACGGGCATCTTCCTTCGTCACACCAAAGCGCGACGCCAGGGTAAATGCGAGAGCTGCGTTTTCCGCGAAATGCGGCGCGCCGAACTCGAAGCCTTCAAGGAGACCTTCAATCTGCGCAGGCGCCGGCACGGCCTCGCGGCAACGCCCGGCGAGATGCGCGGCGAAATCGTCAGCCGCCGGGTAAACGCAAAATGTTTTTGCGCGAGCGGCCAAAGTTCCCTTTTCTTCCGCGATGGCCTCGCGCGTTTTGAAAAACTCAAGATGCGCCGTGCCGATGCCGGTTATGAGCGCGGCGTCGGGCTCGGCGATATCGCAAAGCGCGGCAATCTCGCCTGGATGGTTCGTGCCCATTTCAAGAACGAGAAACTCCGCGTCCTCCGGGCAGTTTAGAATAGTCAGCGGAAGGCCAATATGATTATTGAAATTCCCTTGCGTCGCGTATGTGCGCCCCGCCTTGGAAAGAAACGCCCTGAGCAGCTCCTTTGTCGTCGTCTTTCCTGCCGACCCCGTAAGAGCTACGACAGTAGCTTTAAGGCGCATCCTCTTTGCGCGCGCGGCATCATGGAGAGCCTCAAGGCCTTCAATTATTTCTGCCGCCCCCTTCTCCTTTGCGGCAGGAATGAAATCGCGGCCATCGGCTTTCTCGCCCTTGAGCGCCACAAAGCAGTCGCCCTTCTCGATTTCCCTTGAATCAAACGTGTATTTCATTTTTCCTCTCCCTCATCCTTCTTCACACCGCATAGAATATCTATTACGCGCAGCGCCTGAACACTTTCGCGGACATCATGCACCCTCACCACGCTTGCGCCTGAAAGCTGAGCCCAGACGACAACGGCAAGGTTGCCTGCGATATCTTTGCCGGGCGTCTTAACGCCGGTGAGGCGCTTGATGACGCGCTTGCGGCTTGCCCCCACGAGAACCGGCACTTCGCCCGCCATTTCGCGAATCGAGCCGAGAAGGCGAATATCATCTTCTCTCGAAGGGCCAAAGCCTATCATCGGATCGAAATAAGTAAAGGGCGCGCCTTCACGCGAAAAACAAGGAAGCGCGCGGCACTCATACGGAACAACGAGCGAAACTTCCCTCTTCGCAGCAGATGCGAGAGAGACCATTTCAGGAACTGGCGCCGGATAAACACAATTTATCATCCCCGCCCCCGCCGCCAAGGCTTTCTCCGCCGTCTGAGGATGGTAAGTGTCGACGGAAAGAACGACATCCGAACCATCCGCGCATTTTAAGCCGAGCGAAGCTATTTCGGAAACAACTTCTTCAATCCGCGCCCACTCCTCTTTCCAATCGAGAGGCGAATAGCCGGGGCGCGTAGACTCGCCGCCCACGTCAATAAAGGAGGCTCCTTCCGCAACGAGATTCTTTGCACGGCGCACAGCCTCGGCAGGGGTGAAATATTTTCCGCCGTCCGAGAAAGAATCTGGCGTCACATTAACTATCCCCATGACTTTACAAGCCATTACGTTCTCCTTTCAATTGCAGAAATCTAAAAATCAAAACTTGGCTGAGAAACTGGAGCGAAGCTGCGCCGATGCTCTGGGCATGGGCCAAGTTTTGCAAGGGCCGCAAAATGCTCTTTTGTGGGATACCCCTTGTGCTTTGCAAAGCCATACCCGGGATATTCTCTTTCAAGGCGCAGGCAATCGGCATCTCGCGCCGTCTTCGCAAGAATTGACGCGGCCGCAATCAAAAGTGATTTTGCATCGCCCTTGACGACATTGCGAGATTGCGGAAGCGTGGAAACGGGAAGCCCGTCGACAAGCACATTCCCCTCCGGAAGCGCAAGCGTGTCAACAGCTCTTTTCATCGCCAGGTGCGTGGCGCGGAGAATATTCAGAGAATCAATCTCGGCGGGGCTGGCGCTTGCAATCGCCCAGCGGCAAGCGGGATTCGATTTTATTTTCTCCGCCAACTCCTCTCGGCGGGCGTGAGAGAGTTTCTTCGAATCATTGACGGCACTCCACTCGCCTGCAAGCAGCTCTTCGGCAATAGCTACAGGAACGGAAACGGCCGCTGCGTAAACGGCTCCCGCAAGAGGGCCTCTTCCCGCTTCGTCAACACCGATTGCGGGATCGCCAACGGCCTTTTCCAGTTCAAGCGAAATGCCCACGCAGAAGCCGCCTCAATACCCGAGACTTTCGTCGACAAGAATAACCTTTGTCGGCGTGTGCGTCGGAGGACGTTCGAAAATAACAGTGACCTTACAGATGCGATCAGGCGAATCGCAATCGGCGCAAAGCCCTTTTTCTGCGCAAGGCGTCGCACGATTGAGACGACGGCAATTCGGAGGAGAGGCAAAATTCTTCGCCCTCTTTATCGCCTCCATCACCCCGCCTGAAACAATCTTGTTGCGCCCAACGACGTACACCACGCGCTTAGGCCCGTAAATCGAAGCGGCGACGCGGTTGCCTGTGCCGTCGATATTGACGATAAGGCCATCTTCCGTCATCGCGTTTGCGCTGAGGAAGAAAATTTCAGCATCTGTGCGATGGTCAAGCACTGCCTTGCCGCAAGACTCGAGAGCGGCGCGAACGCCACATTCTTTAAGCGACTCCGACCCTCCCCATCCAATGGTGGAAAAACTTTCCGCCTCTGCGAGTGCTTCGGCCCTCGCTGAGGCGGAATTTTCTGCGACCGTCGCTTCGTAACCGCGGCGACGGAGAGCCTCCGCCACGCGCTCAAGCAATTCGCGATCCATCGTTACTTTGTCGCCGTGCGGTCGTTATATTCGCCGGATTCGGTGTTGATGCGGATGACATCGCCTTCATTGATGAAGAGCGGAACGGCAAGCACATAACCGCCTTCAACCGTGGCAGGCTTCGTAACCTTGCCGGAGGCCGTGTTGCCCTTGACGCCAGGCTCAACCTTGATGACCTTGCGCTCGACGAGCTGGGGAAGATCGACGCCGATTACCTTCTCGTTGAAGAAGAGCGCCTTTACTTCCATTTCATCCATAAGGAAGTATTTCTTATCGCCCATGACATCGTAGCTGACGCGGATCTCTTCAAAGTTATCGTCGGTGAAGACGAAAGCCTGACCGTCATCGTAGGAGTAAGTCACGCTCATCTGAAGGAGCTCGGGCTTTTCAAACTTATCGCCTGAGCGATAGCTCTTCGTCATCCCGCCGCCCGTCATCATATTGCGGAGCTTGCAGTTGTAGATCGCCTGACCTTTGCCGGGCTTGGAGAAATCGAACTCTGTGATTTCCCACGGTTCCCCGTCGATAAGAAGTTTAACGCCTTTGTGGAGTTCTCCAGCTCCAATTACCTCACCCATTGTTTTCTCGCTTTCTTTTATGGTTGTAAATTTATTTGAAGTATACCAAATCCCGCCTAATTGGGCAAATTCAACCGTACTTCTAACGAATATTTTTCATTTTTCGTTCATTTTTTGTACTACCATCCCATAGGTCAAACCTTGAGGAAAATTTTCTTACGATAGAAGAAATACAAAATCACCCAAAGAACGACAATATTGATAGCACTTTCAGCTACAGGAGCCCAAAGCGCGCTGACCTCACCGATCTCTTTAATAAAGCCACCGAAGAAATATTCAGTTATTCCTCCGAACCGGATGAATCTTACCATCAAATAGATTGTGATCGAATTCATACCGATAACCATAAAAGGAAACGCCCATTTCTTAAGCCCCCAAACATCGATTATGTGGTAGAAGATAGCCAACATCGCGGTCGAATAAGCCGCTGCAGAAAGAACGAACGAAGACGACCAAAGGCTCTTAACAATCTTATCGCCCATAACGAAAATAAACAGCGCATCCAAAACTAAAAGTCCGCCAAAGCCAGAAAGAAGCACTAATGTTTTCTTGGCAGGCTTAAACTGTTCAGACTTTAAGACCGAACCGGCCAGCATGCCCAAAAGCGCCATCGCTACACCACCGGCAAGTGCAAACAAAGACTCGGGATCATAAAGCGGACGGTAAATATGTTTAGCCATAAGAGTACGATCGAGCCACGAAACAATATTATACTCTACCGCGTATGTATCGCAACCTTGAGGCGCGCCAGGAGCCGTAGCAAAGCGTAAAACACCCCAATACCCGAAGAGAAGCGCCGCTGTTATAATGGCACGAAGAGAAGTCTTTTTAACGTGATAAAAAATAACCGCACCAATCGCCCAGCTAAGACCAATAAAGCCTAAAACACTGGGAATGCGAAACTCAGGCTTAAATTCCCTGAAAACGCCACTATAAAGCATGCCTAATACAAAGAGTATCACAGCTCTCTTAAGTATCTTCATGTGAATTTGAAACGAGGCACACCCATTAGCCTCTTGTGAGGAAAGTGAAAACGGCCACGATACTCCAGCAAGAAAAAGAAAGAGCGGGAAGATCGTATCGTGATGACGTAAACCATCCCACGGAACATGGCTCATCTGCTTAACAATCTCACAGTCACCACATCCAAAAGCCCGACAAATCAGTGCGATAAGCCCAGCTCCGCCAATAATGAAAAACATGTCGAAGCCGCGAAGAGCGTCTATCGACATAAGTCTAACTTTAATTTCTTTCTTTTCCATTTTTACTACCCTTTTTTGCTTTGTGTTTTTATGCCATTACATAATTGCTCCGCCAATGACGATAAGCGCAATCAAAACAGGAATTATCCACTTAAAATGCACCGCCGTGCAGGAAGGAAGCGAAAAGCCCCGTCCCTCCGAGGATTCTCGGCGGAAGTTTGAAAAGCCCCATCCCGCATCACGCGAGACAAAAATGCAAACGGCGAGAGCGCCAAGCGGCAGATAGAACTGACTGAAAATAAAATCTTCCATCTCAAGAACGCCTGGGAAAAGAATCGTGGGAAGAGAGCCTGCCATCACAACTGCGCCCACAAAAACGGCAACTTTCGAACGCTTAAGGTAAAACTCATCTGAAAGCCCGCCGATAATGCACTCAAAGACGGCTATGATCGTTGTTAACGCGCCAAGAGTAAGGAACAGGAAGAACAATGTCCCCCAGATTCTGCCACCTTCCATGGCGGAGAACACCTTGGGAAGAGCCTCAAATATGAGGCCTGGGCCAGAATCTACGGCAACATTAAATGTTGCGCACGTAGGAAATATGATAAGCCCTGCGACAATAGCGATGAAAGTATCTATTAGAACGATAAAAGCGCCCTCTTTTACGAGAGACTCCTTCTTTGAAGTGTAGCTGCCGAAAATCGTCATGCATCCCACCCCGACGGAAAGCGTGAAAAACGCCTGCCCTATCGCCTCAAATACGCTTTTCGCCGGGTTCTCGGCAATCTTTCCGAAATCTGGTTTAAGATAAAACTCCAGCCCTTTCGCTGCACCATCCAGCGTGAGTGCCTTGGCCGCAAGCGCAACAACCAAGACAAGTAGCGAAATCATCATCCACTTCGTAATCCGCTCTACACCATTGCGCACGCCTAAGGCGCAAACTGCCGTAGACAACGCAACGACAATACACATATAGGTTGTGCAAAGCGAAGTATCTTTCAGCATTGCGGAAAACTCCGGCGGGCAGCCGATTCTTGCATAAGAGTCGGCAAAGCAAAGGAGCCACCCGCCTACATCAGAGTAGTAAAGCATCAACAAGATATTACCTGAAAAGATAATAATCCCGGCGATCCACCATAGTTTCTTGTTTTTGAGCGCAAGAGATTTCAGCGCGCCTGAAATTCCGCGGCCGGAAGCTCTGCCCACGGAAAGCTCCGCTATAAGAAGCGGAAGGCCAAAAAGAACGAGAAAGCAGAAGTAGAGAATGACGAAAGCCGCGCCGCCGTTCTGCCCAACAATAAACGGGAAGCGCCATACATTGCCAAGGCCTACCGCGCAGCCTGCGGCCAACATCAAAAAGCCGAGGCGGCTACCCAACTTCTCGCGCAAAGCGCTACAATCTGAATCCTTCATTATCCCTCCTGATTAATATTGCATATTTTACCATATCCGCGGGTAGGGGATGGGAGTTGGGAGTGAGGGAGTGTAGGAGTGGGGATGAATAAAAAAACATTTCACCAAGTTTAGAGGTGAAATGCATATTTTTGGTGGAGATAAGGGGAGTCGAACCCCTGACCTTCTCAATGCCATTGAGACGCTCTACCAACTGAGCTATATCCCCATTGATTAAAACGCGTGTATTTTACCATAATGAGCGGAGTAAAGTCAACCCCGCCTTTAAAATTTGCTCAAATTCTGGGGTCTGTCCCCACGAAATTTCAGGGTCTGTCCCCACGAAATCACGAAAGATTCGGGGTCTGTCCCCACAGAAAGATTACCAAACAAGGGAACCGAGAGCGTCTGCAAGGAGGCGCCGGGCGTGCTCATCGCGCAATGCGGATGACGCCGAGCCGAGTACAACTACTACCGCCCTCCTGCCACAACGACTGCCTGTTAAAATAATTGAACTTCCGCCTGCATCAATGTAGCCTGTTTTAAGCCCATCGGCGGCCTCCGTTCCGTCAGGATTGAGAATTTTCTTTTTGTCAACGCGGAGAATGTTGTTGTGATTCTTAAGAGTTTTTACAATCTTCTCGCCTGAAACGATCTTCGACTCCTTGAACGGCTTGTTTACAGTGCGTGTCACAGAAATGCGGTAGCCCCCCGGAGTCTTTATAAGATCGCACGTCTTAACTGACGTGTATTCAAAAATCTCACGATGCTTTACAATTTCTAACGCAAGTTTAAGCTGATCGGCCGCAGTAGTGACATTAAACTTCTTCCACGGATACCTCTTGCCCGGAGGCAGGCCGTTGGGATTGTAATAACGCGTACGCGTCATGCCGAGCGCAGATGCCCTGTCGTTCATCTTTGCTACAAACGCCTCAAGCGAGCCTGCCGATTGCACGCCAAGCGCAATCGCGGCATCATTCGCGCTCTCCACCATCAAAGCATAGAGAAGATCGCGAACAGACATCTTCTCGCCCGCCTTTATGCCAACCCAACTGGCTTCAGAACGGTAAACATCAGGCGTTGCAGTAACCACATCACCAAACTTGTATTTGCCGGCCTTTATGTCTTCAAGAACAATAAGAGCCGTCATGAGCTTAGTCACACTTGCAGGATATGCTTCGCGGTTTGCTCCATCTGAGACAATAACACGCCCGGATGAAGCGTCGGCGGAGATTGCGCCGACATACGGCGTCATGCGATGCGACACGGCATCGGCCGCCGAAAGTGCAGCAGAAAAAAGAAGTGCGGCGGCGCAACAAAGCACCGCAGATGCTGATTGCCTTGCCTTCACTTTACTGTAGTGCGGGTAGCCTTGCACAAAGCCTTCCAGAGCGATGCGGAATCCTTTGCTTCAAGGAGGCTCTTGCGCGCAGCCGCCTTTGAGAACGACTGCATAAGCCCAGACATAAGACGAAGATAGAAAGCAGAGACTGCAACGGGAATTGCGGAAAGAAACACGATGTTGACTTTCTGCCCGTCCCAATCTATGCCTTTTTTAGAAACGCCCATCGCAAGGCAAAGGCCACCGCCTTCAACACCGCGCACGTGCGGGAAGGCAATGCCTTCTTCTATAGCCGTGGAAAGAACGCTTTCACGCTCGAGCGCGGCCGTCACGAGGCTGTCGGCATTGGCGATGAATTTGTTCGTCTCCATAGCGGAAGCGAGGACGGAAATCACCTCCTCCTTCGATGCGACATCGAGATCGACAACCATCAACTCCTCTGCGCTGAAACGGGAGATGCCAGTCTTTGGCGCTTCATCGCGGTCTGTAGGCTCGGTCACATTGCGAGGAGCCCCATCATCCGCGGCGAAAAGAATTCTTCCGCAGCTTGAGCATGTGACGAGATGCTTAGCCAGACGCACCTGCTGACCTTGCGCAATCGGAACATGCATTCCGCAGACGGCGCAGCAATCGTTCGTCATGGCAGAGATGACGACATGATGCTTTTTGTAAAGCCTTGCAAAAAGCGCACTCGCGAGAGGCTCAAGTTTGGTGCGAAGAGATTCGATTGACGAGTTCAGAGCGTCGAGATGGCTGCCGTCTCCCGTCTGATGATGCTCGTCTCTGGTCAGCACAAGCTCCTGAAGCTGACGCAAAATATTAATCTGACTTTTCATTATTTTCCTTCCTCCGTATATGTGCGGATCGCATCTATAGTTTCCGCTGAAAGTATATGTTCCATTAAACACGCGTCCTTATCGGCTATACGCTTTGAAACGCCAAGCTTCATAAGAAACGCACTCAATAATTTATGACGGGAATGGACCTGGTGCGCAACGCGCCTGCCCTTCTCCGTAAGCTCTATATACGCATACGGCTCCTGAACCACAAGCCCGAGCCTTTTAAGCTCGCGCAGCGCCCTGACAACTGACGGCATCTTAACAGAAAGCATACGCGCGATATCGACAACCTGAGCGTTTTTGCCTTCTGATATCTGCTTGTATATCGCCTCGAGATAATCCTCAAGGCTCTGTGACATTGTTAAAGACTTCTTCATTTTCCGAAAGGACTCGTCTTCTTTATAAGATGTGTAAACTTAACGGCTTCCATCGCCTCGTCAAGCGTGACCGGGAACGGCGCAGCCGTTCTGACAGTTTCGTAAACGCATTTCCAGAATGCGGCAAGCCCCCACTCCGAACACCGCGGAAGATCCACCTTGATCGTTTCGACGGGGAACTCTTCATGCATATCACCGAACTCCGGCGTGCGCACCGATGACCTGCGGCGCGGAAAACGGAAGCTCGGCGATATCACCCTGAGCTCGCCAGAAGTCTCGCCAGGGCGGACGGCAAACACGCCTCTCTCGGCATGAATCTCAAAAGAGTTCGACCTGTTGCACTCAAGCACTCCGCCGCTGAACTCGATATCGGCGGAAACCATATCGCGCGTCTTGAGATTGACGTGAGCAAAATCTTCCGCATCCCCGAGCGACGCAATACGCTTAAGCTCGCTCCAAAGCTGCACCGGAGGAGACGGCATAAGCCTTAACGCCTGAAGAATCATATCGGGCATCGCGTAATACGCAGCGCCGCCGCCGAGCCTTTTTACGCACTGCCAATCGTCGCGGCGGATGAAATCCTCCTTGCGGATGCGGAAGGTGAAAATCTGACCGAGCCGCGGATCGCCAATCATCTGCTTGGCGAGGAGGAAGTCAGGATCGAAAAGCCCGCGATGCATTACCAGCAGACGATTCTTCGCCTTGACCGCCGCCCCCTTCAGAATGAGAGCGTCGTCAAGCGTAAGAGCCATCGGAGTTTCAACTAAAGTCCAAAAGCCTTTTTGAAGCGATTTCAATGCATGGGCGACATGATTGGTAGAGGGAGTGGCGATATCTACCAGATCGACATCGTTCTCATCAAGCATGTCGTTATACTGGCGGAACATCTTGCAATCGGGAAAAACTTCCGCCACCTTGTCGCGGCGATCCTTCGAAAGATCGCAAGCGCAGACAACGTTAAACAATGCGGGGTGATCTCGGAACACCGAAAAATGATCCTCGAACATAGCCCGCCCGAGCCCCATAAGAGCAACCCTTAAGGGAGGACGCTGATATTCGCCTTTCATTTTCTCACTATCTCCGTTATTGCTGAAAGAAACTCTGAAACATCCTTAAACTGACGGTAGACGCTGGCAAACCTAATGTAAGCGACTTCATCAGTTTTATGAAGCTCGGCCATCACGAGCTCCGCAATTTTATCACTTGAAACTTCGTCACCTTCAATTCCCGCAACGACGCTGTCGATAATCGTACGCACTTGCTCGTCAGATATCTTGCGCTTTCCGCAAGCCTGGCGAATTGCCTTGTGGATCTTCGCACGCTCGAACATCTGGCGGCGGCCATCGCGTTTAATGACCGTCACTTCGTCACGATCGACTTCTTCATAGGTTGTGAACCTATGCCCACAGACAAGGCATTCACGACGGCGGCGAATGGCCGCCCCTTCGCGAGCGCTTCGCGAATCAAGCACCTTGTCGTCGTCGGAATAGCACTTTGGACACTTCATTTTTTATTTTCCATTCGGGCACATTGTGCAATGGCGGCAATCAAGCGAGACCGGCAAAGGCGGCGGCGCACCGTGGCGGCGGGCGTTCCACTCGACTATACGGTTGATCAGCGCCAGCAGAAGGCCAAGCGTGATGAACCCGCCGGCAGGAAGAATCGCCAGCGTCATGGGGCCGGGATTCAGATTCTTGAACGCGATATCGCCCCACACGGTGAGCGAACCTGCTCCTACGACCTCGCGGACGGCCGCAATGAGAGAAAGCGAAAGCGTAAAGCCGATCCCTGAGCCGAGTGCATCGGCAAGAGAATCGATAACTCCGTTTTTGCTGGCAAACGCCTCAGCGCGGCCAAGGATTATGCAGTTGACCACGATGAGCGGAATGAAAATCCCGAGAGACTGCGACAGCGCCGGCAAATAAGCTTGCAACAGCAAATCGATCGCCGTAACGAACGTCGCGATAATAACGATGTAGCAAGGTATATGAACGGCTGCCGGAATCACTTTACGCAACGCTGAAACGAGCGCGTTTGAACACAGTAATACGAATGTGGCGGCAAGCCCCATACCTATCGCGTTTTCAAGCGACGTCGTCACAGCCAGCGTCGGGCAGAGCCCAAGCACCAGCCTAAAAATGGGATTGTTTCTAAAAACCCCAGACCATAATGACATAAGTGTCCTCATAACTAATATTATAGACTATGAGACCGCATAAATCAAGTGGCTTTTCTGCTTGCCGACTCAAGCGTGTTCCAAAGAAGCATCGTTATCGTAAGCGGCCCCACGCCACCGGGAACGGGCGTTATCGCCGATGCGACGCGGGCGCATGAATCGAAGTCGGCATCGCCTTTGAGGCGGTAGCCCTTCGCGGCGGTAGGATCAGCAACGCGATTTACGCCGACGTCAATAACAACGGCTCCCTCCTTGAGCATATCCCCCGTGAGAGTTCCCGGGCGGCCAGTTGCGACGACAACAACATCGGCGATGCGCGTAAACGCCGCGATATCCTTCGTGCCTGTGTGGCAGAGCGTTACTGTGGCATTCGTTTCTTTTCTTGAAAGAAGCACCGCAAGGGGCTTGCCCACAATATTCGAGCGGCCGATGACAACGACATGCTTGCCGGAAAGATTCATCCCTGCAAACTCAATAAGTTTTATTACGCCGTGAGGTGTGCACGGGAGGAAGCACTCCTCGCCGATAAGCATTCTGCCTGCGTTCTCGGGAGTGAAGCCATCAACATCCTTCTCCGGAGAAATCGCATCGACCACGCGCTTGGCGTCTATCCCCTTCGGGAGAGGCAACTGAACGAGAATACCGTCGACCGCCTCATCGGCATTGAGAGACGAGACGAGCGAGACGAGTTCATCCTCCGGCACATCTGCAGGAAGGCGTATCTCCTTCGAATTCATCCCCGCCTCGATGCATGCGCGCTCCTTTGCCGTCACATAAGAGACGCTTGCAGGATCCTCACCGACAAGAATCACGGCAAGCGTCGGCACGATGCCCTTCTCCGCCTTGAGTGCCGCCGTTTTCTCCGCAATCTCCTGCCTGAGATTCGCCGCCAGAAGTTTTCCGTCTATCAATTTCATTTTCTTTGTCTCCTTCTTTTCTTATCATCAACATTGAACAAATTTTTCAGTTACTTCATCCAAATAGCCGTACCCACTTCAATCTTGGCCGGGTTCACCATGTTGCCCTTTGTCAATTTCCCCCTGAGCACATAATATGTCGAAGGGGAATTCCACCTTGCGCCTGCTACGGAGCTTGCAGTTCTGCCCTTTGAAACAACGCCCTTGAGAATATAGCCGCGCGCCTTCAAGTCCTTCTCCGATTTCGGCTCCGGTTGGGCTGCGGCAACAATTGCGGCATTCTTTTTCTTTGCCCCGCCCGAAGAGGAAGTGGCCGCCACTTTCGGAGCCGAAAGTTTCGCCGGAAGAGCCTTCCCTCCGTCATTTCTCGCTGCGAGTGCCGCGCCACTCCGCGGCGTATGATAATGCGCCGCCATCGTGTCGAGATTCCCGTAAAGAACACGGTTCAGATACGGGTCGCCGACTGCAAGACGCCCGGCCCGCGTGTCGGGGTCGCGCCGGGGCTTTGACGAAAGCTCAAGTATCTTGCGAACGGTTTGAGTTGCAAAAAGCATGCCGCAGCGCTTTCTTCCGCGGTGACGGCGCTTCTGCCATTTGTTCGGCGCGCCGTACGCGACATGACTGTGGCAGACTACCGACGAATCGTCGATGCGGTACATTTTCTTCAGCTCCTTCACCAATGACGCGATTGCCTTAAGCTGCACGATGCCCATGGGCTTGTCGTGATAACCAACACATTCAATTCCTATGGAGCAATTGTCGACATCCTCTTTCGCATTCCACATGCTTCGCCCTGCATGGTACGCTTCGCGGTCGCGATCGACAATCGCGTAAATCCGCCCCGACTCAGTCACGCAGTAATGGGCCTCGCCGCGCTCACTCAATTTATTGAGCGAACTTCGCTCCGGAGCCTCAGTCGTATGCAAAACAATAAGCGAAGTCGACCGCCTCACACGGCGCTCGGGATTGCGCGGACTGCGGTAGCGATTTGAGATTTCAAGCGCGTGCAGACTGAATGTGAGAAGAGAAAGCGCTAAAAGCGCCACGAGTTTTACGCAAACTGACTTTCTTTTCGCCTCATTCATGTCCGTTTAGCCAGGCCGCGGAGAGCGCTGTGAACGGGGCGACAAGAAGCATCCCAAAGCTACCCACGAGAGTCTTGACTATCTCAGCGGAGAGAAGAGTCGAATTGAGAAACACAAGAGGCGAAGTGCCCTGCACGGCAAAAACCATAAGAAGCGTGAGATACCCGCCGGAATACGCCAAGAGAAGCGTCGTCGTCATGGTGCCGACTACAGCGCGGCCGATGCGAAGGCCGCTGAAGAAAAGCGAGCGCCGCTGAAGGCCGGGTGAATGATGCGCCACCTCCTCCACGCCTGCGGAAATATCCATCGCAAGATCCATCACCGCACCTGACGAGCATAGAATGACTGACCCGCAAAACAGATCGTAGAGATTGAGATTTTCACACCCTGAATTTACGAGTGACTGCGCATACGGCATCGTCGCGCCGTTGACATGCATCAGGCTGGAAAAGATTTTCGCAAGAATCAGCGACGAGAGTATGCCGAGCATAGCCCCGAGGAACGCCGCGAGAGCCTTGCGCGTGGTCCCCGCCACAAGCCATATAATCACAGCCGAAAGAATTGCCACCATTCCAAGGCTCATCCAAACGCCGCTCCAACCGGCAAGGCAGAGCGGGATGAGAAGCTTCCACACTGCAACACAGCTGAAAGCGAAACTGAAAAGCGCTTTTACTCCCGTCCAGCCGCCGAAAAGAATGAGACACAATGAAAAGGCAAGCGCAAGAACTGCGCACCACCCCATGCGCCAATGGTCGCGGGCGATGAGAGTGTCAGCCTCTTTTACTCCACCCTCGGGAATCGTGACAAGCGCCGTATCGCCAGCTCTGAACTTCTTGTCAGTTTCAAGCTGTGCGCGAAGAGTGTTTTCGGCGCGGATTATTTTACCTTTAAATGGCCCTGAAACTATTCTTGCCTGAACTTGCTGCGAGCCGTACTCGGAGAGGCCGACGCTCTCAACGGCCGAATTGTCGACCGACAAGACTTCAGCGCGCGCAGTTTCGGCAACATCGGAGACGATCTTTTCGGCAGAAGGCGTCAGGAACATTGCGGCGCACAAGGCCGCAAGGGCAAGCACCGGCAATAATTCCCGCCTTTGCATTGAAAAAAACCTCACTCCATATACAGAGCCTTAAGCCTGACTCCGAGATCCGTATTTTCCTTCATGCCAAGCACGATATCGGCCTTGACTCCCTTGGCTGTGGTGAACGTGGGCAGCGCAGTGTGCGAGAAGGAGCTCCAGCCCACACCAGCCTGCGAATTAAGGACGTTCTTCGCCGCCTGCGCAAATACGTAAACTCGCGTCACATCGTGCGCCGTAGTATCCTTTACGCCTTTGCGCACAAAACCAACATCCTTCTCAAACGCCTCTTTCAGCACCTCGACATTCTTGCTCGTCAAACGCACGGAGGCGTTTTTAGCATTTTCGTATTTCCCGTCGCTTCCTTCGAACGCGAAACCGAACTTCTCGGAAAGGATGGGCTTAATCTCTTCGAAAGTAACCTCGCCTTTGCGCTCGCGAACGAAGGCTTTGAACCACTCGGAAAATTTTTCAACGGAAACGTTCTGATGGCGCAGCATATCCACGTAAAACTCGCCGCCCGCGCCCGCGAAGCCCATTGAAAGCCCGCCCGTTTCATGGTCGCCCGTTGTAATGATGAGAGTATCCTCCGGATGACGTTCCTGGAAATCAAGCGCGACTTTCACAGCGTCGTCAAAGGCGAGTATGTCGCGCAGATACGTAGCCGCGTCATTCGCGTGGCAGGCATAATCGATCTTGCCGCCCTCGCACATGAAGAAAAAGCCTTCAGGCCCGTCAAGAACCTCAATGCCCTTTGCGACGATTTCCGCGAGCGTCGGCTCGGAACTGTTGGCATCTATTGAGAAATCCATCGCGTTCACCCCGAAAATCGCCCATGCTTTATCGCCAGCCTTAAACTCCTTCCAGCCCTCGCGTGTAGTTGTGATTTTATACCCCTTCTTACGCGCCAGCTCAAAAATATTACCGCAATATTCAGGGTCTTTCTTATTATCTTCCATTCCAAAAAGGCCGCTGCCGCAGAAATAGTCAAACCCCGAGGCTACGAGATCAAGACCAATCTGATAATACAAGGAGCGGCTCTTGCGATGAGCGTAGAAACCCGCAGGAGTCGCGTGAGCGATGGCCACAGTCGTAGCTATGCCCACTTTCTTTCCACACTTCTTCGCAAGCTCCGCCATCGACTCCACCCGCTCGCCGTTGGGCAGGAGGCCGAGCATTGAATTTTTAGTCTTAACTCCGCAGGCAATTGCGGTAGCGGCGGCGGCGGAATCTGTAATAATGGCATCTGCGCTTTTCGTGCGGGTATTGGCCTGATACGGCAGAAGATTCATGTGAAGAGGACCGCGCCCGATCTTCTCAGAAAAAATCTCACCTGCCATCCGCTGCGGCGTTGACATACCATCGCCGATAAATAGAAAAACATACTTCGGCGCCTTGCACGCGGCGGAAGCGGCGAACACCGCACCCACCGCAATCAGCACTGCGGCGAAAAACGCTCTTTTTTCTCTTTGCGCAAAAGCCATAATCACTCCATTATTTCTTTATCGTGTAAGTTCCTGCAGTGTAATCCTTTGATGTCGTCTCGCCAGGAAGCGTAACACGAGCAACGGCCCCCTCGGGAACGGTGAACTTCCAGACCCACACATCGCCCTCGTACTTCCACTCGCTCTTAATCTCACCGGCGACAGACTTGTAGCTGCACTTGACAAAGCCGAGCCTGCGATCGGGAATCGGCTTCATGATAATCGTCTTAAAGCCGGGAGATGAAGGATCGGCGGAAATGCCGGCGACAGTGCGATAGACCCAGGAAAGGACCTGCCCGTAGGCGTAATGGTTGAAACTGTTCATGCCAACGGGACCGAAGCCATGGTCCTTCACATACCCGTTCCAACGCTCCCAGATTGTAGTAGCCCCCTGATCTACAGAATAGAGCCAGCTGGGGAACTTGTGGCTGAGAAGAAGCGTATAGGCAAGATCTGCCATGCCGTTCTCGGCAAGCGCGTCCATCACAAAGTGCGAACCTAAGAAGCCAGTTTTAAGAACGCCTTTGACTTTCTTCTTGTATCCGCCCTCGTTGATTTCGCTCTCACCCTCAAGAAGAGCCTTGAGGTGCGCGGCAACCTTGGCGGCCTCGTCTTTGTTGAGAATGCCGCTGACGAGAGCCATGACATTTGCCGTCTGCAAATCGACAAGGGCCGCGGGAAGAGAGCCGGTTTTCTTATCAATAAACCTCTCACGGATATAAGCGCGTGCACGCTCGCCCATCTGAGTGTATTTCTTGACGCCCGCTGCATTGCCGACTCCCTTCGCCATCGCCGCCATCATATCGGCGTCAAGCGCCCAATAACATGCGTAGAGATAATCCCAGTAGAGAATCGCCTCGGGGCGCTTCTTGCCGTTCCATCCCTCGCCAGGCAGAAGGATGCGGCCGGTGGAGGATTCGAGATCTTCAAACGAAAGCCAGTCAGCCCACTGATAGCTATAGTTCTCCTCGATAATTTTGGAGTTTTCGCCTCTCGTTGCGTTAAGTCTGTCCATATACTTCTCCATCGACGCCCAGTTCTCTTTTACAATCTGCGTGTCGTTGAAGAGCTTGAAGATTTCATACGGAACAACTATGCCCGCATCCGACCAGCAAACACGCATAAATTCGCCGCTGCCGTACTGAGCCTTAGGAGCAACGCCTGGATAGCCGCCTTTTTTATGCTGCGTGTCACGCATATCGCGCATCCACTTGCGGAAGAATGTGCGCGTGTCGGCGTTGAAGGAACCTGTCTCGCAGAAAACTTGCGTGTCAGCCGTCCAGCCGAGCCTCTCATTGCGCTGAGGGCAGTCGGTAGGAACTGAGAGGTAGTTTGAAAGCTGCCCCCAGTAGACGTTGGAGATGAATTTATTGAGCGCGGCATCGCCTGTGACGATTGAAGCTGTTTCCATCTCCTTCGTAATGGAAGTGACGGGAATCGATTTAAGCTTGAGAATCTTAACAGGCGCCGTTGCCGTGATCGACACATAGCGGTAGCCGAAGAAAGTGAAGCGCGGCATATAAGCTTCCACATCCGAACCTGAGAATGTGTAGACGGCGCGCATGCCATCGTACGGAACGCGGAGATTCAAACGGTAGACCGACCCTCCGGGACCATCATTTCCGCGGCTGCGCTCACCGTTGTTGTCGTTGAGCATTTCAGCGGGCAAGCACGTAAGAACCGCGCCTTCCGACGCCTGCATCACGAATGCGGGCACGGCCGAGCAGTTCTGGCCAAAATCGATGACGAGCGTCTCGCCGGGGGCTACTTCAAGAACGCCTTTGGGATCGTCGAACTGACGAGTTTTGATGACCTTTCCGAAAACATCCTTTGCGGCTCCGGAAACGCCCTTCCATGTGTAGGCTTCAATAGGGTCGAGCGCAAGATCTTTGCGAAGGACGATTTCAGCGCCGGCCGTCGGGAATATCGAACCCTTGAATTCCTTATTCTCCTCGGGAGTTACGAAATCGTCGGAACCGAAGACGGGCTGCTTGATGCGGGAATCAAACTCCTCGCCATCGAAGATTGCCGCGTGAGTCACAGACCCTGCAATGCCGCACTTCCAATTCTTCGTATTCGTGCCGTAGTAGCGCTTTGTTCCATCGGCATATTCAAGCTCGATTACGCCGCGGAACGCACTCTTCTTTCCGTAGAAGTTGACGATTTTATCACGCCACCATCCCGCGGAAACTTCAGCCGCGAAGAAGTTGCTCTCTCCCGCACCCTTCTTGACGAGTTCGGTGACATCGTAAGTGAAGGAATATTTAGTCTTATCGTTGTGCGTAAAGCCAGGCTTGAGGAAGTCCTCACCGACAGCCTTGCCGTTGACATAAACTTCATATACGCCAAGGCCTGCCGTCATCCATGTGGCCTTTTTAACTGCGGAAGCGTTATCCAGCTTGCGTACAAACCAACTCGTTCCAGAAGCAGCGCGCTGCGCACTATGTGCGACGCCGGAAAACTTCTCCACCTTCTGATTGGGCACGCTGATCCATGAGCTGACCGCCCATACCGAATCATCAAGCGCCGCAACTCTCTTGCCCGCAGGCTTAATTTCACACCCGGAAATGAGGGCCGCAACCGCGACCAACACCGGCATCATCAACAGTTTTTTCACTTTTTTCCTCCTGTAATTTTATTACACGCCAACAAATCTCCGGTGCGTTAGGCGCAACGAAGTCGATGATGGCAATTTTTCCCTATGATTAAGTGGCATTATAACATATTTCTATTTCACGTGAAAGAGGCGATTGGTGCCATATACGGCCAACGCATCAAAAATTCCTTCTCCCCGCTGACGCGAGGTAGAACGAATTTTTGATGCGTTGGAAGTGTTCCAGCAGCCAGCAGCCAGCGTTCA
>JAHBAE010000026.1 GCA_018384485.1 Kiritimatiellia bacterium | reverse complement strand
GAAAGGGAAAATTAAAAGAAAATCCGCCCGTTCAAACAAACGGACGGATTAGTCAGCATAAAAGCAAGGCGCACCGACTACTCAACTGGCAAACTCGGGATGGGCTTAAGACGATTGTAGAGCACCAACCATTGTATTAGAAAATGAACATGATGTTTACTTCTGCTCACTCGAAATGATATAATATACGTCATGACAATGGGGTAATGACACATGAGCGTGACATATAACAATCTCTGGAAAATGTTGATAGACAAAGGCATGAACAAGACGCAATTGCGCCTCAAGGCAGGCATATCGACTGCGACGTTGGCAAAAATGTCGCGCGGTGAGCCAGTCAATCTTTCCATCATCACGAAAATATGCAATACCCTCGGTTGCCATATAGGGGAAGTTGTTGATTGCATACCAGATGAAAGAATCTAACGAAGTCGTGTAATGAAATGGACATCAACAGAAAAGAGTTTTGTAGGGGGTGTATAAGTTTCATCATGATGATGAGTCTCCCCCTCAACAAGGTAGTCGCTATGAGCAAAAAAGAGAAATTGAGAGCTATAGAAATGTTCGCTGGCATTGGAGGATTCAGAATCGCCTCCGATAACATCGGACTTGATACTGTTTGGGCAAACGACATTAACGAGAAGGCGGTAAAAGTCTATCGTAATCGCTTCGGCAATGACGATATTGTGCAAGGAGACATAAACGAGCTTCTTGATAAAATTCCCGCTCACGATGTCTTGACGGGCGGCTTTCCGTGTCAGCCGTTCTCTCGCGCAGGAAAGAAGATGGGAGTCGATGATATCAGGGGCACTCTGTTTGAGTCAATAGTGAATGTTCTTAAGACGCATCAACCGCAGTACTTTTTCTTGGAAAATGTTAATAGCCTGCTGTTCCTTGACAACGGCCGACATTTCAGGACAATTCTTTTTGCCTTATCAAGCCTTGGCTATAAAATAGAATGGCGGGTGTTCAACGCTGTAGCATTTGGTTTGCCACAGCAAAGGCTTCGTGTTATCATATCCGGATGTAGGGGTGGTCGAAAATTAGAGTCATTCTTCATAACGGAACAAGAACTTGCGATGTTGACTCAAAAAGAGAAGAACGACATCGCCGACAAGTGGCGCAATATTGAAGCATCCAAGGGTAAATTTCCTCAGTGGGGCATGGCATATGAAGGCCAGTACACATCCTTTGATATTGAGCCTATAAGAAATGTTGCTCCCGAGCGCAAACTTAAAGATATTCTAGAAACAACAGTTGGGAGTGAGTTTGATTTTACAGAGAACACAAAGGAGCGAATATCCAAAAGCGAGTTTATCGACAAGTTCTACAATGGAGTGCACATTCTTTACAATCAAGGGCATGGCGCTCGGATGGGCTATACTATCTTTGGTACGGATGGCGTTTCCCCAACGCTAACGGCATCCGCAAGCCGCCATTATGAGCGATATGAGATTGATGGCAAATACAGACGGCTGACAAATGTAGAGTATGCAAGACTTCAGGGTTTCCCAGACGATCACTGCAACGCAGTCAGCGTTTATGACCAATACAAATTATATGGCAATGCTGTGCCGCCCCAGTTAGTAGAATATGCTATGCGGAGAGTATTGGAGCATAAGGTCGTAAAAATAGAGTCGAACAATCAAGATCTCTTTTCAAACCTGGAGGCATCATGAGCAAATATCGCAAAATCATATGTGACAACCTAGACAGCATTCAAAGTCATGTAAACGACTTGTTGTCTGGAACTGGTTTGTCGGACATTAAGGCTATTCTGGCTAGGATGAACAGAGGAGGAATCGTGCCAGATTGGTTTGAGAAGCTGGAAACAACTCGGACACTCCCAAATCTTGACGGCAAAACCATCGGAAGCGTCGTGGAAAAGTTGTTGGCATGCGTTCTTGAAAAATTTGTCCTTGAGTCAAAAGTTGCTCTTCACATAAATCCCGCCAAGGGCGTGGATATCCCAGAACTCGAGTTGGGGATTAAGTCTCCTTCAGAGAATTTCTGCACCAGCGAACCCTATTTCTCTGCATACGAGCGTTTGATTGGAAATGAAAATGACGCGCTCATTCTGCTTACCGATTATCAGAGCTCAAAGAAGTCAGCAACCCAAACGAATGGTCTCAGATTGCAAATCAAAGATCTGAAGTATTTGAAAGGATCAGAAATCGCAGACAGGCATTTGTGCGAAACTGCGGAATCGCTAAAGAAAATCTTGGCGAAGAAAGAGGATATGCTTCGTAGAGCAATCCATTTTCTCGCATATATTAACCAAGGTGATTGGGAGGCCTCCAAGTTGCTTGAGTTGATTCAAAATGGTGTAATTAAAGGCGCGGGCTTGGCTGTGGAGTATGTGCGTATTGAAGCTGACTTTGACGCTCGCAACAAAAAGTACATAAAGAAAGACCAAGACACGATTCCTGTGGAGTGCCTTGAACGTATTAAAACAGCCTGCGAGAGTGCAGACAATGTGATTCTCCAGGCCGAAGGCTGGGTTTCTCGTACCCTCAATGAGAACTGGCATTCGCCAAGCAAGAACGTTTGGAATCGAATACTTACACAGAAGCTTGAGGGCAAGATAGGAATGAGTTTTGCGCTACAGTGGCGCTATAATTTCGGGCCAATATTTCGCTCTGAATCAAAACAGCTAATGCTCGGAATGTAACAATGGGACTTGTGAAGACGAGACGATTGGCTGTGCTACAGAAGCAACAGGGTGCAAGGACGCTCGATGAGGCCGTCCCTGACGCCTACGGATTACCCGCCGATGCTGACGATGCTGCTATTCAGACGGAACTGATGCGCCGTCATGAAGAAGTGACTTCAAAGGAAAGGTTGAGCTGAAATGCAGGAAGATTGTCAGACATCCTCGCCTCGCTCGTTGCAACTCAAGTCGCAGGACAAAAGCCTTGCGGAAATCGATTTGTCGAACATATGGAAGGACGATGCCCTTAATCGCGATAGGGATGCTAGCAATCTTGAAGCTCTGATTGCAGGGCAAGAGGGACCGCTCACCCTTTGTCTCGATGGTGCTTGGGGGACTGGAAAGACATTCTTCTTGAGGCGGTTCAAGTCGCAGTGGGAAGCAAGCGGCGGCAAGGCACTTTATTTCAACGCCTGGGAGGATGACAATCTCGATGACCCATTGATTGCGTTGATCGGGCAGTTGTGGCCGTTACTAAAGCCCAGCGGGATGGACGGCCTCGTTGACAATATCAAGAAATGCACGATTCCGTTGTTAAAGAAGATTGCGCTGAATCGTGTTGGCGTGGATGGAAAGGATGTGTCTTCATCAGCAAGCAACGCTTTTGACGAATATGCCGATTTGCAAGCGAGCCGCCAGCAACTCAAAGAATGTCTAACCGAAATCGCCGACACTATTTTCAACAGTTCCCACCGTCCACTGCTCTTTATCGTTGATGAACTTGATAGATGTCGTCCGAGTTTTTCTGTCGCTCTCCTTGAGCGCATAAAACACCTTTTCCCGATTAGACACATTGTGTTTCTCGTTGGGGTTGATAGAGAACAAGTCACGGCCTCTGTCCGGGCTGTGTACGGAGATATTGACGCCGAGAACTATCTGCATAGGTTCTTCGACGCCACGCTAAAACTAAGGCAGTTCTCTTCAAGACAATTTATCTATGCGACCTATGGTAATCTATCGAGTCAAGATCGGTCTCCTACAGTAAATCACATCCTAAGTGCGAGGTTTGAATTTGCAAGGAAGTTTTGCCCATTGATTCAGCACTTCAACTTGTCGTTGCGCGAAGTAGAAGTTGCAATGCGAACATATATGCTGATGCCGTCGGCGAGTTTTGAGGCTGGCGACGTTATGATGCGCGGTTTGCTTATAGCATTGAGAATGCGCGATAAGGTCGCTTACTCTCACTTGGTAAACTGGGATTTGCCAATTGGGAAGTTGATCGACGTAATATTTGGCAATCTCCTTGAGTATGACGAGCTTTCCAACGACACGTCACCAATATCCTTCGTCAGATACCTTTACCGTCTTGAGATAATGTATGATGACAACTCACAGCAAAACCGCGACCTGTTGGCGTTGATAAAACGCATGGAAAATGGGGAAGATTATGACATGAACTCACCCCTTATCGCAGAGTGCTTTCGCAATAACAGAGAGCCACACATTCAAGACTTCCTTATGCAGACAAAGGAATTCGTCGGGTCGAGGTACTATGATTTCAGGGGTGCATTTCACGCAATTGATGAGCATTTACAACTAATTGGAGACATCCGATTGTCTTAATGAAAGGAAAAGCCTATGTTCGACAACACCGACAACATGGCGCGGATTGAGCGCGAGATCGAGAAGAGGATGGAAGCCGTCTGCGAGAAAAACGGGTGGTATGTGGCCGTGGCGATGATGCCGCCGGAGAGGACGACGCTACACATTGAGAAGTTTGGCGAAGAGCCTGCCGCTGGCGAGGATGCACAGGCTGCGCTCGATAGCGCGGTAGCGTTCGCCAAGGCGGAGTTCGGAACCGAGGCGACGGTCGAGCGGTTTGATGAAAAGATACCCAACACCCGCGCACCGTACCATGTGACGTTCCTTGTCAAGGTTGACGCATCGAAGCGCGTAGCGGAGCTGGCGGCGTAATATGAACATGGAGCAGCGAGCGCAGCAGTATGCAGAAATCCAGAAGCTGGAGGGCTTGCTGGCGTACGCCGTGGCGCACGGCGAGAAGGCCGAGGAGGAGCGAATCCGCGCCGAACTGGTGCGAATGGTGGAGGCGTTGTAAAAGATGATGAGTCTTGCGAGAGTTCTGGTGGTGATTGCCGCTGCCTTTGTGGGGGCAGAGGCTTTTGCCATGCCGATTTTCGTCAAGACCCCGGCGGGGAAGATCGTCACGCTGGAGGTCGAACCAGTCGAGACCATTGAGAACGTGAAGGCGAAGGTTCAGGACAAGGAGGGCTACCATCCTGACCTGCAAAGGCTAATCTTCGCGGGAAAGTTGCTTGAGGACGGACACATGCTTGCGGACTACAACATCCAGAAGGAGTCGACGCTGCGTCTCGAACTGGTGTCCGGGATCGGCGAACCGGCAACGAGTTTCTCCTTCGTTGAGCTGACGGGAATCGCGGTGGACGATTCCGGCGGCGTTGCGCTGTCATTGAACGCGACGCTCTCGGCGGGAAGTGCGGACACGCTTCAGGGCGACTACAACAACACGATCCGCGTTGCCACATCTCTGTCGGTCGATGGCCTCGTCTCGGTCGAATCCTTCGATGACTGCACGGGGATAAGGCGCGCCGTGCCGACAAACGCCGTCGCGTCTGCTTTCGGCACAGCACCGCAAAGCGTCTCTATCACGCTGTACCTCCCTGCTTCATACGGGAACGCCCGGTTCTACAAAGTGTTCGCGCTGGAAGCACTGCCCGCAAAGGAGGTCGAGTAATGGGCCGAACGTTTACAGACTTCTCGCAGCTTTCCAAGGGGATGTTCAGGAAGGGTGAACCCGTGGTGGAGAAGAAAGCGGCCGATCTTGAGCGGCAGTTAGCGGAGGAACGGGCAGCAAGGTCCTAAGAGGGTCAGACCCCAGTGAATATGTCGCAGTGAATATGTCGTTGGTCCTCATGCAAACGCGTAGCGTTGGAATCTGGACTTGGGCTTGTCAGGAAGCGTCTGACGGATCAGCCCTTTCGCCATGAGTGGGACGAGATAGCGGTTCGTCAGGAACGGGC
>JAHBAE010000024.1 GCA_018384485.1 Kiritimatiellia bacterium | reverse complement strand
AGGATGTGCGCCTTCAACCCGCTGCCAAGGCCGTCCGAAAGCGCGGCGAGATGACGGTTCTCGCGTTCAACCGTAAGAAAGCGCACATTATCACCGCACGCGGCCTGGCCAGTCTTGGGGAACTGCGCGGCCTCCATCTCTATAAAAAGAGAATCATCCATTCAAGTAATCCCCGTTATCGCTCTCGCGAAGGCGAATTCCTTTATTATGGGATTCATACGCACCTGCAATTTCGTTGAGCATAACCTCGGTCTCTGCGATGTGTTCTCCGAAAAGCCGAGCCACCTGCTGAACGGTATAAACATTCTTACGAATTACCTCGCGCGCTTTAGCTGCGATTTCTTCACGGCGTCCTTCATTCTGAGTAACATCTTGTACAACTGCACCGGCAAACTCACCGCGTGCAATCGGAAACACGCTTAAATTGATAATACGAGAACGCCACTGCTGACGATATTTAACAATCTCACTGCCATGCCGCACGGCACCGGCAAAAAGATCCGCAAATTCCGGAAGAAACGATTCAACATTAAGACCTTCTAAATTACCGAGAGCATCAAACTCCTCAACTGCGTCTGCAAGCTCTGCAAAAATCCGATTGCACTCGCGGATGGCTCCCTTACTGTCAACAATCACAACGCCAGCTGGAATGTAACGAATAAGAGCATTTGAAGTTCTCTCGAAATTTCGTTTGAGCCAAGTGTGACACATCTCTTCTTCAGCCTTGCCTGCCAACAACGCCTTGGCGAACTCGCGGCATGTCGAGTAACCGCACGCTCCGCAATTAAGCTCGTCGTTTTTAGAACTCTTTCCGACCCGGGCGAGAGCTGAACGCATAAGCTGCTCATCTGGCTCCTCTTCAATGACGGGTGAAGCAGGATACGACGAAACTCCGCAATGCGAAAAACAACGCTCTGCGCTCGTACGAATAGGGCTTGCTATATCCGTCTGAATAATCGTTTCAAGCGATGATCCGTCAGACGGCATCGCAGGGCCGTTTATGCAGCCGCCGGGACAAGCGAGTACTTCAACAAAAATCTTGCGCCCAGACATTTTCTCGCTAATCGTCGCCGGATCAACTCCATGAAAAAGGCGTCTTAAATTGTCAAGCCCTGAAACGGAAATGTAACGAACGGAATCTGAACCGTCGCGAAGCGTATCGTTCATACCGCCTTCAACAGAATAAAAACGCCCTTCTTCCGCAAAACCCATTGAAGGAGCGAGCGTCTCTTTTAGATTAATATTCTTCTCTTCTAACAATCTTTCAAGCGCCGGGAAAATAAGTGCGAGCGAAAGTTCATTCGGATATGAATCCGCTTCAGTCTTTTTGGCTGCGCAAGGACCAAAAAAGACGACCTTAGAATCGGCACCAAACATCTCTTTAAGCTGACGACAATGAGCCCGCACAGGAGAAGGCAGTGGCGAAATGAACGGTGCAAACCTCGGCAAATACTTTCGGATCATATCGACCGCTGCAGGACATGCGCTTGAAATAACGAGCGGAGAAGATGTCTGAGCGAGAAGTCTAGAGATATGAGCACTTACCGATTCGGCTCCATGCGCTGTTTCGCTTACACCCGCGAAACCAGCGCGAACTAAAGCGGCCGCCAACTGTTCGATTTTAACTCCCTTGAAATAACCCGCAAAACTCGGAGCGATTGAAGCGTAGACTTTAGCTCCTGAGGAGAGCATATCCTTGAGTCTAGCCAAATCGCTGCGAATTTTCTTGGCATGAGCGGGACATACCTTAACGCATTCACCGCACGACACGCAGGCCTCGGGAATAACGCTTGCCTTGCCGCCTATTATGCGTATTGCCTTGACTGGACAATGGCGCACACATTTGTAACAATCTTGACATCCGTTTTCCGTCGTGTAAACCGGTGAAGTCTTTTGCATACCATTCCTTTAGCGTCAAGCAGGAAACAATTCTCCCAGCAAATCAGTCATAACACCTGCATCAACCTGGGTATGAACCTTGCCGTTGACGATGACTATCGGCCCTGCGGCGCAGTTGCCGGTGCAAAGGCTTGCACCCAAGACCACATCAACCTCGTCGCGAAGACCGCGCGCGGCGAGAAATTTCTCGCACACGTCGACATTTTTCTCGTTGCCGCGCGCAAAACACGAACTGCCCATGCAGATCGTAATTGTAGGTCTACTCATAATCAACTACGCTAGCCCAATGGAGTAAAAGCTCGTGATTCTTGACGCTCTGCTCTTTCGACGATTCAGCCGCGGCAACAATCGGAAGCCACTTTTGGACATCAGCGATCTTGACCTTAAGAGCGTCGCAAGCAAGAGCCATATATTTCTCGGCTGCAGCTACATGGCCAGAAAGCCAGAAGAGGAGGTAGGTGCGAGCAACGTCGGCGAGAGGATCGCCAAGTCTTACATGGCTCCAGTCAATAACACGCCAATCACCACTTGGGGTAATAATTACGTTAGTGGGGTTGAAGTCACCGTGACAGAGTGCTTTGCCGCGAGGCATCGACTGAAGTCTCATGTGAAGATCATAGCGCGTTTCTTTCGGAAGAGCCGAGGCAGAAATCTGCTTGTCGAGCTTATCGGCAAGATTACCCATGCGCTCGGATGTTTTGGAGAAGATTTCGCACTGAATGGCGACGAACTCCTTCAAATAGCGCATAAGATTTTTCTTGTCTCCCGCCATCGTCTCGGCGAGAGTCTTGCCTTCAATCCACTCGCGACGAATGCACCAATGATCGCGAAGTTTAAGAACCTCAAGCACTTTCGCTACGGGCAACCCCGTTTCGGCTGCACGGGCTTCATTCATCGCCTCGTTGAGAATGGCGCTAACCTTGTATGTAGGGCCGAAGATTTTAAGAACGCTGTTTTTATCTTTCGTCACTACCTTGTCTGTGCGCTCAAGAAGAATATTGGCAGACTTCTTAACGGCGACCTTTTTGGCATCCGCTTTAGGCGCGCACTTTGTACTCTCTGTTTTCTTTTTCATTTTAAATCTCCTTATTTGCCATTAGACATTCTTATGCTCACCGTAGTAGGCGTTAAGATACATCTGTTTAATCTCCTTCATCATCGGATAGCGCGGGTTAGCGCCCGTGCACTGATCGTCGAAGGCCTGCTCGGTCATTTCGTCGAGACGCGCGAGGAAGTCCTCCTCATTTGGGACGTAATCGCGGATCGTAGGCTTGATACCGATGCGGGATTTGAGTTCCCTGATGGCGGTGATGAAGTTCTCGAACTGCTCGGCCTTGTTGCGGCCATGAATGCCAAGCGCCGTAGCGATCTCAAGATAACGCTCAAGACAGTGGGGGTGGCCGTACTGAGAGAACGTACCCATCTTGCGCGGTACGGGATCAGCGTTGAAGCGAAGCACTTCTTCCATCATGAGCGCGTTGGCGATACCGTGAGGAATATGGTGGAACGCGCCAAGCTTGTGAGCCATCGAGTGCATTACACCGAGGAACGCATTGGCGAACGCCATGCCAGCAATCGTGGCGGCGTTGGCCATCTTCTCGCGGGCGACAGGATCGGCACGCTTCTCAACGGCCGCGTCGTAGCAGGCAGGAAGATACTTGAAGATCGTCTGGAGCGCACGAATGGCAAGACCGTCGGTATAGTCGGTTGCGAGCATCGAAGCGTAAGCTTCAAGAGCGTGCGAGACAGCGTCAATACCCGAGGCGCTCGTAAGACCGGGAGGCGCGGACATCTGCATATCAGCGTCAACAATCGCCATATTAGGCATAAGCGCGTAGTCGGCGAGAGGATACTTCGTTCCAGTCGTCTCGTCGGTAATAACTGCGAAAGGAGTTACTTCAGAGCCAGTGCCAGCCGAGGTCGGAATGCAGACGAGCGATGCTTTAACGCCCATCTTCGGGAAGCGGTAGACACGCTTGCGAATATCCATAAAGCGCATCGCCATATCGTTAAAGTCCGCCTCTGGGTGTTCATAGAGAACCCACATGATCTTCGCCGCATCCATCGCACTGCCGCCGCCGACGGCGATGATGACGTCGGGATTGAATCCGGCCATGAGCTTAGCACCTTCCTTAGCGCAGGCGAGCGTCGGATCAGGAGCGACGTTCGAGAATGTCGTGAACATAATACCCTGCTCGGTGAGCGACTTCTCGATTGGCTTGGTGTAGCCGTTAGCGTAGAGGAAGGAGTCTGTCACGATGAACGCGCGCTTCTTCTGCATTTCCTCACCAAGCTCACGCAGCGCAAGCGAGAGACAACCCTTCTTCTGGTAAACCTTCTCTGGCGCGCGGAACCACAGCATATTTTCTCTTCTCATTGCAACTGTCTTTATATTGATAAGATGTTTTACTCCAACGTTCTCAGAAACGGAATTCCCGCCCCAGCTACCGCAGCCGAGAGTGAGCGACGGAGCGAGCTTGAAGTTGTAGATGTCGCCGATGCCGCCCTGCGAGCTCGGAGTATTAACGAGAATACGGCACGTTTTCATGCGTGAAGTGAACTCGGCAACCTTTTCCTTCTCGTTGATCTCATCGAGATAGATGGAGCTCGTGTGACCGTAGCCTCCGTCAGCAACGAGTTTCTCCGCTTTTTGAAAAGCGTCCTTAATATCCTTGGCGCGATACATCGCGAGAACGGGGGAGAGCTTTTCGTGAGCGAACTCCTCGGAGAGTTCGACGCTTTCGACTTCGCCGATAAGAATCTTTGTATCGTCATCAACCTTAAAGCCGGCGAGAGCGGCGATCGTGACGGGCTTTTGACCGACGATCTTGGCGTTCAATGCGCCGTTGATGAGAATCGTCTTGCGGGTCTTATCAAGTTCGGCGTTGCTGAGGAGGTGGCAGCCCATCTTGCGGAAAAGTGCCTTAACCTCATCATAGACGCTGTCGAGAATGATTACGCTCTGCTCGGAGGCGCAAATCATGCCGTTATCGAAAGTCTTTGAGTGGATGATCGAGCTAACAGCGAGAGTTAAATCGGCCGTCTCGTCGATGATTGCGGGCGTATTGCCTGCACCCACGCCGAGAGCGGGAGTACCCGAGCTATAAGCGGCCTTAACCATGCCAGGGCCGCCTGTCGCAAGAATAAGATCGCTCTCCTTCATAAGGAGGTTCGTCTTGGGGAGCGACGGAGCTGCAATCCAGCCGATGATATCCTTAGGCGCGCCGGCTTCGACGGCAGCGTCGAGAACGACCTTCGCCGCGGCGATCGTCGCGTTCTTCGCACGCGGGTGGGGGCTGATGACAACGCCGTTACGCGTCTTAAGAGCAATCAAGGTCTTGAAAATGGCGGTCGAAGTCGGGTTGGTCGTAGGAATAACAGCACCGATAACGCCAACCGGCTCGGCGATCTTCTCAATCCCGGCCGCTTCATCGCGCTCGATTACACCACAAGTCTTAACATCTTTAAATGCGTTATAGATAAATTCGCTGGCGTAGTGGTTCTTAATGATCTTATCCTCAACAACCCCCATGCCTGTTTCTTCGACAGCCTGCTTGGCGAGCGGAATTCGCGCACGGTTGGCGGCAAGTGACGCCGCCTTGAAGATCTCGTCTACCTTCTCCTGAGAATATGTTGCGTAGATTTTCTGCGCCGCTCTAACGCGCGCAATGGTTTCTTGAAGTTCCGCAAGTCCGTCGTCCTGAACGGGTGCGGGAGTGTTTGCGCTTTGCATTTTCTTTATTTTCCTCATTTTTACCGTCCGAAGAACCCTTCTTCGGACAAATTGGCGTGTATTATAGCACTTCTTTTATCCATACACAAGTAGCGATATTAAAATATCCATATTTTGATGTTAAGATATTTGCGATGTGGCAGAAATAGAATGCGAAAGAACGGCCAATGACTGCGCAATATCAACATTCTGCACGAGAACATCTTCTGGGACGGAAACCTGCACGGGTGTAAAGTTCAATATGCCGCAAATCCCGGCGGCAACTAGTTGGTCGGTACATTCCTGTGCGGCAGAACTAGGAACGGTGAGTATTGCAATCTTGATTTTCAAGCGCTTGACTATCCGAGGCAAATATTCCATCGGACAGACCTTAATTCCATGCAATGTCTGACCAATGAGTTTTGGGTTTGCATCGAACGCAAGAGAAATTGAAAGATTTTGCTCCTCAAATCCTGAATAACCTAAAAGCGCATTACCAAGAGAACCTGCGCCAACGAGAATTGCGTCCGTTGTGTTATCCCATCCAAGCGCATGATTAATCGCTTCGAGTAAATCTTTTGCTGGATATCCTCTACGAGGCTTCCCAGGAACGCCGACCATTGCCAAATCTTTACGCGT
>JAHBAE010000019.1 GCA_018384485.1 Kiritimatiellia bacterium | reverse complement strand
AAGCATCTTCTATGAAGCCCAATCTTACAGCTATTTCTAACTGTGTTTCCAATTCATAAAGAGAGCCTCTTGCTACACTAAGAAATCTTGCATATTCCGCTGGAGTACCCCTGCCATATCCTTCGGCTATATTTGACGGAACGGATATAGCAGCCCGACTCAACTGATCACAGAGTCGAAACCGTTCTTCCGAAGGAAATATCCGTATATGCTGGTAAATTAACTCCACCAACTTCATAGCCTTCTGCCAAACTATCAATTCTTTATAACTCATTCTCTAACCTTCTCCCTCGTCCCTTCTCCCTCGTATCTCGTACCTTCTCCCTCGTATCTCGCACCTTCTCCCTCGTCCCTTCTTCCCCACACAAAACTTCCCAATAGCCGTTCTTCGCGGCTCCAACGCGGCGGATTCTGTCAGCATCGGCCAACTCTTTCATCCGTCGTGCTACCGTCCTGCGAGGCATACCCAACAGTTCCGACAATTCATCATAGCTGACAAACGGATCGGCTTTAAGATTAGTAATTATTTGCAGTGCCAACGATTCGCCATTCACAGGATTTACAGTGCCACTTTTTGTCGACACGTTGAATACATCATCTGCCTTTTCGCCAAATTCTTCAATCTGCAAGATACGCTTCTGAAGAAACTTCTCTATCGCACTGAGCCTATCCTGCGGCAAATTGTAATATTTATGCCGCTTAAAGCGAAATCCCTTCAATGCTTTCATCCGCTCAAGCATCGTTTTTGTAATGCCACCCGGAAATCCCAGCCACTTGAAATAAAGCGCAGGCTTTACCCGAGAAACATATTTCGTTAAATCAGAAAACTCATCAAGCTTGTCGCCTGGACGATTGAGTGCAAGCGAAAATAGTCCGTAACCGTTATCAAATATTGGCGCGGCGCCGATTATTTCGTTTTTATCATTATCGATCAAATACCCGAAATTGCCGAGATGTCGGTCTGTATTAAATATGATCGCGTCAAAAAAGAAAATATCAGCAAAACGCTCATCACATAGCGCCTCTTCCACGCTCAAAACTCTACCAGCCGGCAGATATCCAAACTTATCGCTCGTAAATATATTGCAATTGGAGCACAAATAGCCTTTGAATTTATTAAGCGAATATTCAATATGATTAAGCCCCATCGCGGCAGCAATCTGAGAGGCGTAATATTCGGAATACGGCTCAAATCCCGTATTGGCTGCACCTTCCGTTCCTGATTTAAAAAGGCAAACCTTTCCATTGATTCTCCGCCAGCATTTTGCGAGCATCCCATTTGTTGAAAATTCAGGCGAAGAAATCCAATCAAGACGCTCAACAGAAGACCCCATTCCATTAAAAGCAGTAAGCGCAATCGCTTGAGAAAATTCATTATCGTAAAGGTTGAAATCTTTCCACTTTCCTTTAAAGTCGTTCGGCACAACCCAATGAACATCATTCAACGACAATCCGCGACATATCTCAATAATTCCTCGAACATTTCGAGCATCCAAACCTGTCGCCGCCATTAGCGCATCAACATTCCTGCGGTTACGCGGCACTACGCGGCGCGACAACCACTTCCACAGATTTTCATCAGAAACCTCGCCCTTAAAATCAAGCGGCAGGAAACGGGCATTCTGTTCATTCACCGAGACAATGTGAACCCCTTGCGGTTCGATCCACTCAAACCGCAGCAGCTCTTTATCTCGATGCTTCAGAATCATTTTACCTTCTCTTCTTACCTTCTCCCTCGTACCTTCTCACACATAATAAAGAAACCTCGTATTATACCGCTTATACATGAACATCCCGGCCAATAAAGCCACTGCCGCAAATCCTGCCAAAGCTAAATGCGTTTCCCATGATGGCACAGTGGCGCCAAGAACAATTTCGCGAAAATAAGCGATGTGACGATAAACGGGATTGCACGAAAAAACAATCTGCATATTAGGCGGAAAATTATCAATCTTATAAAATATCGCAGAGCCATACATCAAGAGCTGAAGAAACACACCCCAAAGATAATCTATATCCCTAAAAAAGATAAATAGCGCCGATAGAATTAAACCAATACCTATGCAAAAAAGGAGCATCGTAAGAATTGGATAAACTAAAAGCAAAAACTTCCAAGTAAATGTAATATCATCCATCCAACAAAAGAAAAAGAATACTACGAGCGTTAATGCAAAGTTAATGACCGTCTGAACGCTCCCGGCAAATAAGAACAAATACTTAGGCACATTTACCTTAGTAAATATCGCTGCATTTCCATAAAGACTACGCATACCATGATTGGTAGATTCCGAAAACCAGCAGAAAAGCAAATTGCCGCAAAAAAGATATGTGGTGAAATGCTCAATATTGCGTCCAAAGAACTGCTCAAAAACAACCTTCATCACTAAAAGAGTCAAAAGCGGCATAAGCATACTCCACCCCATGCCAAGAATGGTACGCTTATACTTCTTCTTGAAATCTCGCTTAACGAGCTCCTCAAAGAGAAATTGATATTGCTTCAATTTCCCAAACATTGCCATAATCTCACACAGAACTTCCCATATTACATATCCAGCACACGCTATTCGCCGATAAAATCACCAGACCGATGTGGACGCGACAAAAAGAAGTGCTCGCCGAAATTATGACTTACAAACGGATACAACACCTCGGTCTTATCGACATAAGTGTACCCATCGGTCATTAACCGCTCAAAATTATACGTGTCTGTAGCTATCCACTTCATAGAAGCATATTATATCATATTTCAGCAGGCGTCTTTCATCGTAATCGCGCAGAAAAACGTCGGTGAAAAGACAAAGTAAATGCGACTCCCTACTTCGCGGGCAGTTGCATTTACTTTGTCGTTCTGTCTAGTTGCATTGAATCTGCCTTATCTGTAGGGGG
>JAHBAE010000017.1 GCA_018384485.1 Kiritimatiellia bacterium | reverse complement strand
TTGGCACAGATTAAATGCAACAAGGCAAATTAAATGCACATCAGTACACTACGTTGCATTTAACCTGCCCGCAGTTGCATTTACTTTGTCCGGCGACCATTTTTTTTGGTGTCACCACGGGAAAGATGCCTTGCGCAATAGCATCTAAAAAGAGTATAATACGCACATGTCAAAAATCGTCAAAAGCATTTCGTTTTTGTCTCTCTTCGCTCTGTCGGGTTGCTTCACGACAGAAATGAAGCGCCTGCCGTCCACCGGCGAGGAGCATGTATTAGTTTCCAACTACGGCTGGAACCTTTTTACATGCATTCCGCTTCTCTGCGGAAACGCCTTGCCTGAAGAAGAACGCCTCCTTCCCTGGGCCTTCTTCCGAAACGATGTAACGCTTGAAAAAGTGCAGTCCGCCCTTTCTCAATACGCAAAAAAGCAGGGTAAGGAAATTACCAATCTTGTCTACAGAAACGACAACAGAATTCTTTTGAACATTCCTGGCGATATTCCCATTCCCATCCCTTACATTCTCTGCTATCGTGAAGTACAGCTTTCGGGAGTGCTGAAATGAAAAAAGCCTTTTACGTTTTAGCGGAATCACTTTTTCTCGCCTGCGGATGCTGCTCTGTGGAAATATGCCGCTCAGGCGGGCATGATATGTGCTACATCTGCACTTCCGAATGGACGCTGGTGGACGCGGTCCCGCTTTTTTCCGGCGATCCCGACGGCGGCCCGTTTCTTCTTTTCGCCGATACGGCAAACATTAAAACAAACATAAATCTTCTTGAGAAAGCGATGAGCGAAGGCAATTACGTCCGCGTAAAGAACCTTGTCAGCTTCACCACAGAAGAATCTATGATTCCAATACTCCTTTCTCGCAAGCTCTTTCACACTAGCGCTGAGCTTATAATGGCTTCATCCGCTTCTGCAAAGCCTGAGTGCAACAACAAAGAAAGTGCGAACGATGACGATGAGCTCATCCGTGCCCTAAAAGCGCTTGATAACAACATAAAATGAAAATTGCAAAACACGTTTCAAAGCTCTCTTCCTACGTCCCCGGAGAACAGCCCTCGTCGACGAAGGTAATAAAGCTCAACACGAACGAAAACCCTTACCCGCCTTCTCCGCAATGCGCAAAAGTTCTGAAAACTTTTGCGGCAGGGAAACTCAGGCTCTACCCCGATCCTGAATCAACAAAGTTGAGAAAAGCCATTGCCGAGATTTGCAATGCGCGCGAAGAATGCGTATTTGTGGGTAATGGGTCCGATGAAATCTTGGCTCTCGTGGCTCGCGCATTCGTTGAAGATAATGAGGCTATCGGCTCTCTTAACCCAAGCTACTCTCTCTATAAAACAATTGCCGCAATCCGCAATGTGCAATGGAGAGGAATCGCTACTCTCGGCGAAAGCCTTGCGCCTAAAAAGAAAGGCGAGAGCCCCATCTCTCTCTTTCTTCTTACAAACCCCAACGCTCCCACGGGCGAATGGAGAGAAATGAGTGAAATCGCCGCGTTTGCAAAAAAATTCCCAGGAGTCGTGCTTGTAGACGAAGCCTACGCGGATTTTGCGCGCGGCAACTCGATGGAAATTGCCACCGCGAGAGGCAACAACAACGTGATAGTAATGCGCACACTCTCTAAAAGTTACTCGCTGGCGGGGTTGCGCGTCGGGTATTGCATTGGTCCTGAAAAGCTCATTTCCGCGCTCTACAAAATAAAAGATTCCTACAACATCGACGCTATCGCCCAGGCCGTGGCTCTCGCAGCCGTGACCGATCAGAAGTGGATGAAAAAAAATGCGCAGCGCGTGATCGCGACGCGCAAACGCTTCACGGCCGAGCTTGTCAAACGCGGGTGGGACGTCATTCCTTCCGAATCGAATTTTGTCTTTGCAAAGCCTCCGGCAGGCAATAAGGCGGAGGATGTCTTCAAAGCATTAAAGAAAGACGGCATCTTCGTTCGTTACTTTAATGGCCCCAAAACAAAGGATCGCCTCCGCATCACTATCGGTACCGATTCACAAATGAAAAAACTGATCCATGCAACAGAAAAACTTATTCTACGATAAGGACTGCATTCCCGTTCCCGCTCTAAGAGCGATGCAGCTTGAGAAACTCCGCAAAATTATCGCATACGAATATGAACGCGTAGCCCTCTTTCGCACCCGTTGCGATAAAAAAGGCGTTAAGCCGCGCGATCTTGAGACGCTTGCAGACCTCGCGAAATTCCCTTTTATGAAAAAGACGGATCTTCGCGATGAATATCCTTTTGGCCTTACAGCTACGCCCATGTCGGAAATCAACCGTTTCCATTGTTCTTCCGGGACCACAGGCAAGCCTATCTGCATTCCGCAGACGGCAGGAGATGTTGAAGTATGGACCGAGGGCGTGGTAAGGTGCCTTTCAATGTACGGCATAACTAAAGATGATGTTGTGCAAGTGTCATACGGCTACGGTCTCTTCACCGGCGGCCTCGGCGCTCACTACGGCGCTGAAAAGTTAGGCTGCGCCGTGCTTCCCACCGGAGCGGGGAACACGGAAAAGCAAATTATGCTGATGAAGGACCTCAATGTCACAGCGATTTGCTGTACGCCAAGCTACTTCCTTCATCTTGCTACCGTAGCGGAAAAATTAGGAGTTGATTTCCGCCGCGATACAAAACTCAAGCACGGCATTTTCGGCGCCGAGCCGTGGACGGATGAGATGCGCTCAAAGATCGAAGAAATCTCTGGAATAACGGCTCACGATATCTATGGGCTTACTGAAATTGCAGGCCCTGGTGTCGCAGGAAACTGCGGTCATTCAAACGGGCTTCACATCTGGGAAGATCACTTCTATCCTGAAATTGTAGATCCAGATACGCTTGAGCCTCTTCCCGACGGTGAAGAAGGAGAGCTTGTTATTACAACTCTCGACCGTTTCGGCACTCCGATGATCCGCTATCGCACTAGGGACCTCTCGCGTTTGCACGTTGAGCAATGCCCTTGCGGGCGCACAATGCGCGTGATGGACCGCGTCCATGCCCGCAGCGACGATATGCTCATCATTCACGGCGTTAACGTATTCCCAAGCCAGATTGAAGCTTGCCTTCTTAAAGTTCCGCAGGTTGCGCCGCACTATATGATCGAGCTTTCCTCCACTGCAACGATGGACAGGTTCGAAATAAAGGTGGAAGTAATCGACGGCGCTTTCTCCGACACTATTTCCGATATGGAACTTATTCGCCGCAAAGTCTCGGCGTCCATAAAAGAGGTTGTTGGGCTTTCACCTGTTATAACGCTAGTGCCCTCTGGCTCACTGCCGCGAAGCGAAGGCAAAATTAAGCGCGTCATTGATAACAGGAAAAAATGAGAAATTTCTTTAAAGGCGTACGCAAGCATATCGCGAAGCTCGATGCAAATCACCTTCGCGAGCAGTATGAGCTTGTCTCCGATGAATTGACGCATGCGGAGAAGCTGCTCAACGCCCTCAAAGAAGGCTTCATCAGGATTGATGGAGCTGGCAAGGTTATTCAGTCGAACCCAGCGGCGCAGGAGCTTCTCGGGATGAAGAGCGAGGATGCTCTTTCATTGTTCAACATCCCTCACGGCGTCTCATCGATGAGAGAAATAGCCGTCACATACCCTGAGGCGCGTACGCTTGAAGTCCAGACAATCCCTCTCGACGGCGAGACGATCGTCTACCTTCGCGACATAACGGCCGAGCGTGAACGAACGGAAGAAGAACTTAGAATAGGGGCTACAAAAGCCGTGCGCGATCTCGCCGCGGGTGTAGCGCATGAAATAGGCAATCCGCTCAACGCAATCGCGATGAATCTGCAGCTTCTCGAGCGCGATCCTACCGACATTGAATCAATTGAAATATGCAAAGCGCAAGTCAGCAGGCTCGACGGCATCATACGCGGGTTTCTCCAAGCGCTAAGGCCCTCGCGCCCGTCGCTCAGGCCCGGCTCCGTTGCCGAGCCTATACGCAACTGTCTTGCCGCTTTCAGGGCGCAATTCGAAGAAAGGCGCATTCAGTTAACTCTTGATGTACCCACCGCCCTTCCTCCCGTTGCAATCGATCCCGATCAAATGCAACAGGTTTTTTTCAATCTAGTAAAAAATTCGCTTGAGGCGATGAAGGATGGATCTAAAATGTCCATCCGCATCAAATTCGACGACAACGATGTCGTCGTTACGCTTACGGACTCAGGACCTGGCATCCCGCAGGAACAACTTCTCCATCTCTTTGAACCGTACCGCACGGCAAAGGAAAAAGGCACGGGGCTCGGGCTCATGATTTCAAAACGAATTGTCATTGATCACGGCGGTTCGATAGCGGTTGAGTCCGACGGGGAGAGTGGTACTTCATTCACAATCAAACTTCCGCGGATTGAAAGGCGCGTCAGGCAGTTGAAATGAAGAGAAAAATTTTGATCGTTGATGACGAAAAACCACTTCGCGACGCTCTCGCACGCTGGTTTAAGCCAAGTTACGAATGCCTCACTGCGCCAGATGCGGCCGAGGCTTTAAAGCTTATCCGCGAAAATGAAGATATCGCCTTGATGATAAGCGATGTCAGAATGCCAGGAGAAGACGGGGTTACGCTTCTGCGTAAAGCGCGTGAGATTCGCCCTTCCCTTCCTGCAATTCTTCTTACGGCATACGGCACTGTAGAGCTTGCCGTGCAGGCAATGAAGGAAGGCGCGCGCGACTTTTTCCAGAAGCCCGTTACTGACTTGAAAGCTTTTGAAATCCGCGTAAGCCAGGCAATAGGCGAGGCAGCTCCCGAAAAAGAAAAGTCAATCGGCGAAGAGGCAAAAGAGAAGAATGACGGCATCTTCACAGGCGATTCTCCTCTTATGAACGAAGTGCGGCGCCTGATATCTAAAGTTGCGCCGACTGACGCGACAGTTCTTATTGAAGGGCCAAGCGGCTCCGGCAAAGAGCTCGCGGCAAGAGCGATACACAAGCTTTCAAAGCGCGCTAACGGGCCGTTTGTGGCAGTTGAATGTTCGGCTTTTTCTTCTGATCTTCTTAAATCAGAACTTTTCGGATATGAGCCAGGCTCTTTCACCGGAGCGCTCAAAGAAGGAAAAAAAGGCTGCATAGAAAACGCTTCTGGCGGAACGCTCTTTCTCGACGAAATTGGAGAGATTGATCTTCCGACGCAAATCGCCCTTCTCCGCACTCTTGAAACGAAATGCGTAAGGCCACTTGGCGCATCATTTGAAAAAAGCGTGGATTTTAGGCTTGTCGCGGCGACGAATAGAAATCTTCTTTCCATGGTATCTGAAGGGAAATTCAGAGAAGATCTTTTCTATCGACTCAATGTCATCGACATTAGAATGCCGGCGTTGAAAAACCATACGTCAGATATCGCGCCGCTTGTCGGCAAATTCATTGCCGAATTCTCCGCCGAGGGCAAAGGGATTGCTAAAAACATAACAAGCGATGCTCTTGAAGCACTTGAAAAATACGAATGGCCAGGAAATGTGCGGCAGCTTAGGAACATTGTTGAAAAGATGGTAGTTCTCTCGTCTTCCGAAACGCTAACAATTGACGATGTCCCTCAGGAAATTTTCTCGCCCGCTTTTTCCGCGCCCAAAATCCCGCCAACGCCTCAAAAGGAGGATGGCGTAGACGCTCCTCTTCCGCTCGCCGACATTGAAAAAGCTCAGATTCTCGCTGCGCTAAAAAATGCCGGAAACAACAAAACTGCAGCAGCGGCCGCCCTTGGCATATCAAGGCGCACGCTCCACAGGAAACTTAAAGAATGGGCGGTAGAGTGAACAGCAGCCCAATACAGCTTATCGAAAAAATCGGCGCAGGAGGAATGTCTACCGTATGGAAGGCATTTGACCCTACCACCAATAAAACTATCGCCGTAAAAATACTCGATAAGCAATATTCCACCAACGGGCGCGATATTGAATCGTTCCGTCAGGAAGAGCGCGTGATGGAAGAGATCGACAGCCCATGGATCGTAAAAGCTTATGCCTTTGAGCATGTCGACGACACATGGCGGATTATAATGGAATATGTCGACGGGTACACCTTTGCCGACTTACTTCATCGCAAACAGCATATACAAGAGAATGATTGTCTGCTCATTTGCGAATCTGTCGCCGCAGCTCTCGACCTTGCATGGAATGACCACGGTGTTGTCCATTGCGACATTAAGCCTGAGAACATAATGATCAACACTGACGGTGTCGTTAAATTGACTGATTTGGGCATCTTTCACCGCTACGAACAGCTTGAAGGCAAAATAGAAATCCCTGAGCATGTAACAGGCACTCCCGCATACATCTCACCAGAGCAGATATACGGAGATGTCGAGCCTGACTGCCGCGCCGACATATATTCTCTTGCCGCGACTCTCTACCACCTCGCAACAGGCAGAATCCTTTTCCCAGGCCTTGATAACGATGCAACAATGCGCGCACATTGCGACAGGGCTTCCCAGGCGCGCGATCCGCGCTGCTACCGCCCTTCTCTCTCTGAGGGCTTCTGCCAGCTTCTTGAGGCCATGCTCGTTAAAGATAGAGACCATCGTATATCATCATGGAAAGATGTATACAATATGTGCCTTGAAGTGGAAAGAAGAATGCGTTTTAAGCCTCGTGAAAACGCCGAGGAAAATCCTTCCTCTTTAAAAATAAATACTCCCTAAAAAAAGTCAGTCCTCTAAAGACTAAAGAAATAGGGAGGAAATCTCATCGACAATGATGCCGGCAAGATCTTTTTTCGGCTTCAAGCTAAGATCCTTTACATTTCCATCCTTAGAGACGATGGAACCGCGGGTGGTGTCGGAAGAGAGCCCTGAACCTTCTTCT
>JAHBAE010000015.1 GCA_018384485.1 Kiritimatiellia bacterium | reverse complement strand
TCTCTATGGAGCTATTCGATTGGAGGAGAAAAACCTGCGGACGATGTGCTTGCTAAAACAGGACTCCCCATCTTCAAGAGCGATGATTTACGTCTTAAATATCAAGATGAAGTGTTGTCCGCTTTTGCTAAATTAGATGCGCAAGATTTAGAGACTGCAGAAAAAGATGAAGTTGACGATTCGCGCTTTGATTGGATCGCGCCAAAGGTGTTTTCAAAACACTTTGCATTTAATCAAAACGCGGAGATTTGTTTAGCTGCCGCCGAAGTGTCGAAACCAATTTCTGTTAGTGCGAGAATCGACTCCTTCAATGGTGAACTCTTGATAGAATATACTCCTTCTGATAACAATCTTTCGATTCGTGTGTTCAATGAAGAGGGAGAGAAATGCGATGATTTGGATAGTTGGGCGGTACTCGGCGGGAATGCTGAAATTCTCGGATATATTACGGGAGGCTCATTGCAAGTTAAACCGGATGGTGTCTTTGATGGAAGATTGACTCTTCTTGATACTGGTAGCGGCATACATAACTTGGTTGTAACTGAAGACGATGAATATTAAAGAAATAAAGCGGATAGGTAAGATTGTCAGTAACCGACCGGAAAATTTGTTTCTGGTCGGAGTTGATAATCTTCTTGCCTATGCCGCGGACTTGGATAATCTGCCAGAAATACGCCGATCTGTGCTTTCTGAGTTGATTGCGCAATGGTGTGTTTCTGGAAGTGAGAAAATTAAGGAGTATCTTTCAGAAGTATTCCCGACATGGCGGAATTTTGAAGATTGGTACGCAATAGATCAATTGTGGATTAGTAGACGCGCATTACCAGAACATCATTGGGAATGGTGGCGCGATCCAGATCAACTGGAAGGATGTGAGTCGAATGTCAGGCAACGCCTTGCTTATCTTTTCAGGGTTGACGGGTTTATCCCCGTTTACGATCCGGAGAAACCTGATTCAGGATGGTACATTCCTTTTGCGTTAGAGGAAGTGTCAAAAAGTGACATGGATGTTCCTGTAATTATTTGGAATGATGGACAGGTTGTAACAGAATGGCAAGAGGAGGCTCGCGCTGTTCTCGGCGGTGAATTTCGGTGTCGACTTCAAATGCTTCCAGAGGAAGGTTTTGCTCTTTCCGGCGCAAGTATGATGTTGCCATTAAAAATGGCAGTGTGGAGGAAAAAATCACGATTTGACTTCCCTCAATATGATGTTTTACGCGTTTTAGCGACTGGGAAATTTGATGGGGATGGTCGCTTGGCTTCAGTCGGTACGGCGCAGAAATATGAAGTGCTCAAGAAGTGCTTCAGAAATGATGCAGTTTTAATAGGACCTGATGTTCCTGGCGAGATAGATATCAAAGAGCGCAATTTCATTCGTTTGGATATTGGAGTTTCGCAAGATCAGCTTAAAGAGAGATTGAAGAAGATTCTTGAGAGGTCTAAATTGGCGCATATAGATTGGCGATATGCAAGAAGAAGGCTTCCCGATATGTCCGCAGATGTTGATCGTCTTAACAGGGTTAGATGGAGTGAAGTAGCGGATATTTTGGGAAGGATTAAGGAGCGTATTCAAGGTTACGATGATCTTACATTCTTGAACTATACGGTATTGTATGCCACTGCTCTTTGTCATGCAGGGCGCACGGAAGAGGCGGTGAAGATCAACCGTGAAGCTTATGAATTCGCGGTGAAGCATGGGATGGATATATTGTCGTTTCGCCTTCAGATAGAGGCGTTGGTGAGTGCGCAAGATGAAGGAGATTTAGACTTTTTTCTAAAAGTGAAAGATGATATTGGGATTCGGATAGAAGAACGCTCTGGAGGAGAATATGATGATTTAAGAATGCGCTACTATGGAACATTGGCGCAGGCTGAGATGTGGGGCGTGTGTCTAAATTTAAATGGTTACGACAAACAACAAGCCAAGACGTATGCGGAAACGGCATTAGAAACGGCAAAACGGATTGCATCTTCGGTATCCGATGATTCCGGTGATGCTACGATTGATGAGGCGGAGAGTAATGTTCAGCAAGATATGAATTATCTTCATTTGTGGTATGCGCTTTTTGAACCGGGCACAGATGGTGAGCGTAATCAATGTAGACTTGCAGTGGAGCATATTCAGCCTTTATCCGAGGATTCACGTCGCAATAATATGATATTTTTGCAACGGCAGAAGTCGCTTGCGCTTCTTAATGCATGGCAGAATAGCGGAGTTGTTCCAGATCGTAGGCTGTTGGAAGCAGCAAGAGTTCCATTGGATGCAGAAGGATGGCTGATTGCCGCCAACAGAAGCCATTTGGGGCCATTGTATGCGGAATTGGGTGATTTTGAAGAAGCAAAGCGTCTGTTTCAGGAAGGAGAAACTGTATTGTCATTTGATAAATGTTTTTCGCCTGTTCTTGCTTCAATACGTTTTATGCTCTTGGTTCGCGCTACTTGTTCACTCAGAATGAAGGATTCTGCTACCGCCGAGGGGTATTATCAGAAGGCAGAAGAGGTGAAAGTCAAATTCGGAGAGTCAAAACTGTTTAGGCTGATGAATGTAGAACAGTGGATGTCCGTTGTTCATTCAGGAGCCGATTCTCGAAACTTGCCCCAGTTTTATTATTAAGAAAAGAAAAGCTCTATGAAAAGTCTTGTGGTCATCTCGTCAAGTTCGCTTAAGAAATTTAGAGAGAAGTTGCTGCCGTTCCTACGGGCGCGAGGCATATTCTCTAAAAGCGACGAAGATGTTGCACCTTGGCTCATTCGATGGCTGGAGTCGCCTACTGGCTTTTTCTGGGGTACGTTATCGAAGCAGCCACAGGTCAACGGAGTCTATCTTGTTCATCCTCATCAATCCAAGCCATTGGAAGATGGCGGATATGAGGTAAGAATACGTGTTGGGGACTGTTCGGCTAAGCTTCATTCTCCAAAACCTTTGCAGGGACCTATGGGTGTTCGTGTGACGGGTGTCTCTCGTGATCGTGTGGATGTCGAACTCTGTAGTAAACCGCCGGAAAATAATTCTCCCTTTGATGCTGGATTCCGCGTTTTTCATACTGCCGACGGTGTTACGGGGCAAATAGAGCCCTTCGTGGGTACGAGCGCTATGCAGCTCGTAGACGTCTCGCCGAATGAGCTGCCGCCGATGTTGGGGGCGGACCTCGATTGCCGCAAGGATATGGACAGTCGGTGTGACTCTTGCGCCGTTGGCGCCGATGGTCGCCAGTGCTGGTACGAATACAGCATGTTCCAGTATCTTTGGGAAAATGACAAGGCGTTTAAGCTTCCACGTCTCATGCTCGACACGCAGTTCCGTATGCATCCCGACATTGCTGACTTCATTAGTGAAACGTTTTACGAGGGAAGGCTCAAGAACGGAGTTTCGGTCGAGGATCGAAAGTTTTCGTTCGGCTCGTTCCGTAATCCTGTCTGTCTCCTTTCCACGTCGTCGCAAAAGAATCGGTTTGAGGTGTGGAAAGATACCAGTTGCACCAATCCTCTGGAGGCTGACCTCGTGAGGGATATTGTGGAGGAACTCGCTTCATCGTTGGAAGATGGAATCGTAGAGGGTGCCGCCGGTCGCCCATTAAGCCTTGCGGTCATCACGCCGTATGCTGCGCAAGAGGCACTATTGAAGATGAAACTTTCTCATTGTTATCGTTCTTCTGGACGTTTTGAATTTTCGTCCGAGGACATTGCGTCCGTTGACCGGTTTCAAGGGGATGAACGGGATGTCGTAATAGCCAGTTTCGTTCGAAGTCCCGCAAAAAATCTAAAAGGTGGACGCCATAGCCCGAGACTGACGTTCGTCCACGACCTCAAGCGCATGAATGTCGCTTTTTCGCGGGCACGCCGGATGTTGATCATGGTCGGCGACATTAAGGCACTCGAATCGGCTCCAGGGAACGAAAGGGGACGGGCTGCGTTTGCAAAATTCCATGAACATGTTGACAAACGCGGGCGACAAATTCTTGTGTGGGAAAGGAGGGCTCGGTAACCATGAAACTCTCTGAACTTGAAATGTATCTTCAATCACCTCGGCGCGCTGCCGTCGCCGTGCTTGGGGACGGTAACATCTCTCGGATTATTCCAGTCGCATTGCCGCTGTTGAAGTCGGAATGGGATGTCGTTGTTACCGTGACCGAACCTGTCGGTCTCGTGGATCGTTTCGTCTTGCGTGCGCTTCGGGATTTTGGACCGTGTACGGTTCGAGAGTTGGATGAATTGCTCTGCCTCGGCAAAGACCGTACGGTGGCAGCTCTTGATGAGATGATCCGCGTGGGTTCCCCGATTATAAAGGACCACTTGCGGTATTCCGTCCCCGTAGGAACGGAGATTGAGTCGTTCCAAACTGAACATAAACATCGTTTCGCATTTCTTCTCAACGGTTTGACTGGCGACCTCCTTCCGTCCTCATTTCTTGACAGGTCAAAAAGAGTTACTCTTTCTGAGGATAACCTTGCCGAGATGCCGTGGATTCTTCAGCTCCGTCCCATTCTAACGGGATCCGAGAGCCCTGTTCTGAGGGGCCTAAATCCATCAAAAGCCTTGAAGGCAACTGAAGCCGTTGGCATACCAACAGGTTTCAAGGAGTTTTGTTCGAAATACCCACGACACGAATCTACCTTATACGTTCTTGGATTTCTTTTCATTGACATGTCGGGAAACGGGTTGATACTGGCGGCTACTGAGGCTGCTGATGAAATCACATTCCCGAGAGAGTATCTTTTCGGCATAGATTGGTTGAAGAATTCTCTTGTTCCTGTCTCGGATGCGGCGTTGCGATCTTTGGCGACCGATGGTATACGCTTTAATCGCGCCGCTGCAAATCGAAACATTCTTTCTGTGTCAGTGTCCGGTGACAAGCAATCTTTGAAAGCCAACGAAGAGGGGAAGCTCGACTTTGCTCATTGGGTCTCAAGGCGCTTGCTCAAGTCGCGCTGGTTCTGGTACTGTGGTGGCGGTCCGGCCCGGTTTTCCCATTTTGAGTTGGCCCCTGCAGATGATAGAATGGAGCATCGACTGCTGGTAGAGAAAGCCATCAACGCGATGTCGTCATTCGTAGACGACATTCTCGACTGGACGGCATTCGTCAATTGGATTGTGCGGTTCCTAACGGATTATGGTGCGTCCTCCGCCGTCTGTGGCGACTCGTCTTTGGTGGATGATGTATTGGAGGCCGCAGGACGATCGGGGGAAGGCAATCTTCGCGTATTTGCCAATCGGATTTCGTCGGATCGAGAAAATCGGAAACCCGAAAAAGAGCTTAGCCATAGTCGACGGCTTGCAGAACAGACGTTTCTCGACTCTTCTGCTAATGGCTTTGGCGACCATGTTGCGGATATGGTTCGAAAGGCCAAGAGGTTAGTGTTTATCGTCTCGCCCGTCATTCAGGAGGATAGAGTCTTTGAAGCACTGCGTGAAGCCGTAACCAAAGGCGTGGAGCTTCGCGTGGTTACGCAGCTTGGCAACCATCGAACGGGGCGGTTTGATACGTCCCCCGAGTTTTCAGACTACGATATCCCCCGTCGGCGGCTAGCCGATCTTGGCGCATGCGTCCGAGACTGGAACGTCACGGTTCATGCGAAAATGATCCTCGTGGATGATGAACGATTTCTATTCACAACGGCTAACCTCAATGAGAATAGCCTCGGAACTGGAAACCGAAACGCGATCGAGGCGGCCATCCTATTTGAAAACGGGCCGGAGGTTGCGGCAGGTCGGCGCATCTTTGATGCCATTTGGCAAGGTTGCCCGACACGACAGGAGAAGAGAGATGATCGGATCAGTATCGCACGTATAGCTTCAAAGGCACGAGTGCCGACGGCGGGTGACTGTTCGATCCGTGCTGGTGCGGCAGAGTTCCTACTGTCAACGCCTTGGAACAGGCTGCTTGTCCGCCGAATGACGACTCTGCTGAACATGGCGAAGTCAAAAATAGTCTTTCTAGCAATGTCGATCTACGATCTGGAGAAAGTGCCCATCCTTTTCGATGCCTTCATGCGGACGTTGGCCCGGAAGGTCAATGTTACAGTCCTCGTCCGGACGGGTGCTGAACAGTTCAAGTCGGAAGATTGGCCCGATCCTTCTACGAAGGAGCTGCAGAAGAATGGATTGAAGATCGTCGAGATACCGCATCTTCATGCAAAGGGATTATTTGTTGATGACGAAATCGGCCTTATGATGAGCGCGAATCTTAACCCTTACTCACTTGGCGACCTTGAGACCTCGCACGTAGAAATGGCCGTACAGGCGGCTTGTTCGGTGCCATTTATGGCCAAGTACAGAGATTTTGTCTCAACATTACTTGGACATAAGTGACATTATATCGCGACCGATCTTGTCCTTGAGTTTGTGATAGGTTTCGGGGTGATCTGGATGAGAGATGTCGTCGTCGAAGTGCTTGGCGGTGGTGGGGATTCGGCGACGTCCTGGAGGTGGTCGTCCCAGCGATAGTTGAAGTGGCGGGCGGGATCGGGGACGGCATTCTTGTTGAGCAGCTCGTTGTAGTTGTTGAAGTCGGCGATGTGCTCGCGCATGGATGACTCGGGCACTTCGTGTGCATCCGGCTTCTCCGGCGTGATCCTTTTGTTGTGAAAGGCCTCTGAAATGGAGGCCCGAGCAACAAAACAGGCGGATTGCCTGTTGTATGATTTGGATGTCTTTCTTAAGGCATCCTTTTTTTATGCGGAGAGCGGAAAATTCGGTTTCAGGATGCTTATGGTAAGTGAATACGGAAAAGTCGACGAGAATGCGGAAAAGTCATAAGTTGAATACTTATCATGAACGTACCCATCAACAAAAGGATAAAGGAAGATAAAATGAAATACGACGGAAAAACCCAAGGTGAAGGACTTATAGATAGTATGAAAACAAAAAAGGACAATCCCATGAATACAGATACCAGGAACATAATTGTCGACCTCGTCAACAAAATCAAGTATGAGGTGACAGACGAACAGATGGCAGAGCTTTCGGGCTCGTCGACACCGCTTGACGAAGCCGAGTTTGTTGACTGGCGGGCGAAGATCGATGATCTCGATCTGTCTGCTGGAGGTCATGGACGTTTCAGCGCAGAAATGGCCGCACAGCTGCGTGAAGTGCTTCACCGAATACTCCAGGTTACTTACAAGATCGGCGGCAAGGTCGTCAAGATCGGTCGTAGAGTCATCAAATGGATATTCTCTATGCTTGATCGTTTCCCAAGGACGGCCAAGATGCTTGTAATAATGGCAGCACTTGCGTTTCTAGTTGCGCAGATTCCGCTTTTGCACTATATTCTGCTTCCGATAGTTCAGGTTGTGGGAGTGTGTCTTGTGGGATATGAATTCCTTTTTGAGGCTGTCATCAATTCTGTTAAGACTTCTCGGAAAGTTTATTAATGAAGTCAGTTTGATATCGGAAATGAAGAGGGAAAACAAAATGCGTGTACTCAATTCATCTGAGGCCTTCAAGGCGAAATATGTAGCCCGCGTCGGCAGTGTTGCAGAGGCGATGAAGGCCGTCAGAGCCGGTGGTGCTGTGGCTAGTGGTGTGACAGGCGCTTCTGCGATAGCAGCAGGTGCCGCCGCCGCTAAAGCGTCAGTATGGTCACTTGGGGTTGGGCTGCCTTTTATAGGGGAATTGTGTGCCGGAAAGGCGGCGATGGTCGGTACGACGGCAGGAGTTGCCGCACTCGGTTCTGCAACGGTTCTCTTGCCGGCGCTTGCAGTCGGAGGCGTTGTTGCCTATGCCTGTTATCGGAATCGGAAGAAAAGATCCCTCCACAAAGGATCTCGAATCGAAGATGTGGCTCGTGCATTTGCCGGTGTCGCCTTTTTGCCAATGTTGGCGCTTGCAGTGGCGGAATGCAGGAAGAATTCTGCAAATCTTGAGCCTGTAAGAGATTATGTTCTCAAGGAAATGGGCGCGTGGGGATATTCTGAGTCATACGTGCGATCGGAGTTCGATAATGCTATGAAATGCAATCCTGAAGAACTCAACAGCAGATTTGACGATGTCATTCGCCAACTCGAGTCGGGTTCCACGGAAGGAATAGGCGCAACACCGGCAGAACTTCCCGCAGATGTGATCAGGGGATTCGCCGATAAATTCAGCAAGGATTTCACATCCAATCTCGCATGAGAACGGATGAAAGTGTGTGATTTCACAGAAGGAGGAATAAATCCATGACAACAGACCAGAAGAACAGGTGCCATGCCATAATTCACACGTCCGCAGCGGCGGCAGGTGCAGGAAATGTCGTGCCGATACCCGGTGTTGGAGCGGCTGCAGACATGGCTGTGCTGACGTCTATGGCGATTGCCCTCGCGGCGGTGTTTGGACAGGAACTCTCCGGCGCAGCGGCGCGTGGTGCGGCTTATGCAGCATTGAAACGACTCATAATTAAGCAGCCGGCAAAATATGCGGTGAAGGAATGCGGAAAGATCATTACGTTCCTGGGATCGGCCATCGCCGCCATCGTTTCCGTCGGGCTGGCGGAGGCTGCGGGGTGGCAGTTGGCGTACGAATTTGACCGGAAGGGTTTATACAATGGCAGCAGAATGCTGCATTGATGAGGACATCCTGCTATTGACGGGAAAAATATCAGCAGCAACGGAAAAATGGAGAGTACGACACTTATGACAGATATGAACCAAAAGAAGGATAAACCCATGAACAAAAAAACCTCCGCTAATGTTAAAGTTGCTCTCGCCGCTATTGCAGGTGTTTTTTGCCTGTGTGCGGATGCATCGCCGCTTGCGATCCCTGTAAAAGCGGTCACGGAAAAACTTGCCGCCAAATCTGCAGGGAGGGCCGCAGCGACGGCTGTCGGGCGCGGAGGTGCGGCATTGGCCGCCATAAATGCCGAGCGTGCCATTGCCCGTTCCGCATCCGTCCGCACGATCGGCGATGTCGTTAAAAATGTCACGCCTAAACAGATCCTCGCGGCCGGTGGAGCAACCGCTCTTGCTGTCGGTACTCATGCGGTCGCCGATGGTTTTCAGAAGATGGAAGAAAGCGTTGCTGAAACCTTGAAGGAGAATCCCGATGCAGTTGGAACGGTGGCGTCTGCTATAATGGCGCCTGTAAACTGGGCCATGATGGGTATTGCGGCGATTGTATTAACAGTTTTGATTTGGCTTATTCGGCCATGGATCACGCTTTTCCATAATTGGAGTAAGCTTCATGCCGCAAAGCGTGCTGTAAAGATGCGTCAGGAGGGGCATACTGATGTTCGTCATTCTGCAGAGAGGAATACCCCAGATTCTGTGCCTGTTGAAGGCGAGGTTGTTGAAGCGGATTACTCTATGCGATCCGGGAAAATCGAGCGTCGTACGTTGCTTGCAATCGGACTTTTCTCGGCTTTGGCGGCTGTCAGTATAATCGGACTGCCTTTTACCGGAAAAAGTTTGTCGTCGTGGTCGGCTGAACGTAAATCCGAGAAGAAAAAGATTGAACGCCGCGAGTGTGTCATGGCCGAACTTAAAGCCGGGTATCTCAGCTCGATAAAACGCCTGCATGAAAATTTCCGCAAGGAGGTAGCAGGTATTGCGCAGAGCGAGTTCGCAGGTGTCAGAGCGTCAATTCCGGCAGTTGCCGATAAATTCGGCGGATTTTCCCGGTGTAAAGACCTCTTCAAGGATATGGTTATAGATAAGATCAAGGGCGGTAACCGAGTCGAAAAGAGCCTCAATGCCGATCTTGAGCGTGATTATTACAATTTGCTTTATGCCGCTCGCGATAAAGTTGTCGACTGTTTAGAGGATTTGGTGCTTAATCTTGATGCCGTGCGCAAGGAATATCGTTTTTCGATGGAAAAGGAACTTGCGTTGGAGTGCCTGCCTGGCGACGAAGCCTATAAAAAAATGATGAATGAATGTAGTGTCAGAATAGAAGAAAAGAAATTGGAATTGAAATCGGCACAGAATGTTGCCGCCGTAACAATTGCGATCGAGGCGCTTCTTGTCCGCCAAACCGTGGCTGCGGTGGCTCGTCTCCTTGGAAATGCGGTGGCACGTCAGGTGGCAGCGCTGGGTGCTGGAGCGGGGGCTGCAATTGTTGACGGTCCGCTCCCTGTTGGAGATATCATCGGAGGCGTTATTGCTATTGTTGGCTTGGGATTTGCAGTACGTGACATTCATAGAGCGACGAAGGTTCTTCCGGCAGAATTGCGCAAGGCTCTCACTGACACGACGGGCGAATGTGAGAAGGCGTGTCTTAAGGAAGCACTCGATCTTGGTCAAAAATTTTCATCGGCGTATTTGTCTCTCGCAGGTAAGCAATGAAGAATGGATAAGGAAAGGGATTTATTATGCAGATAAGACCTGAAGGCATGGGCGTTGATGGGTGGCTGCGTGGAGTTGTTCCGCGCCGTCGTCCGCTTTTCAGTATGTGGATCAAGTTGTTGAATGCGATGGTATGCTTGTTGACTTTCGGGAAAGTTCCGATGCGAGATGTGGTACATTTTAGAAATTGGGATGGAATCTTACGCTGAAATCGGTTGGGTGCAACGAGATTTTTATGCAACACCAATGAGGTAGGGGTCAGGTTCATGCCGCACAATCAACCTGTCGGAGGTCTTTGACGAGGTATTGGAAGAAC
>JAHBAE010000007.1 GCA_018384485.1 Kiritimatiellia bacterium | reverse complement strand
TTTTAGAGTTTTTGTTTTTCATGGCATATATTATAGTATATGCGTATGTAAAAAGCAAGCGGAAAATCAATGGCGCTTGCATAAATTTCTCGGTGCACCCGTTTTAATGCTCGGTTTTACCATGTGTCTCCTTTTTTGATATAATGTGCCTTGCCTCTTGTGACGGACACGGCGCGTATTGTAGCAAATATGCTACCGTCCGTCAATGGGGTGAAGCATATTTATTACAAAAAAAAATATGAGCACATTTGCTACACGACTGAAGAAGTTAAGAGGAGCGGAGTCGCAAGCTTCGTTTGCCGCTACTATTGAAATGAATAGAGTTCAATATGCGAAGTACGAAAGCGGAGCTAATTCCCCTAGTGTTGAAGTTTTAGAGCGTATCTGTCGCATCCATGCTTGCTCCGCTGATTGGCTGTTGGGGTTGAAGGATAATGGAGGAGTTAATGTCAAGGCGGATAATGGCGCGGCGGTCGCGGTCGGCACAAACGCACGAGCAACAACAACTACTGTTATGCCATCAGGAGAATCTTCTGCCTGCAAGAAATGTCCGCATTTGAAGAAACTCAAGAAATTCGAAGCACTATTAAAGAAATAAAGGAGCGTATTATGAAAGTAACAAAGAAAACAGAAGATCGTATCAAGACGGGGCTTCCTAAATTCCAAAAGGTTTTAGGAATTGCCAAAGACCGCGATCTTAATGAATCAGATACAGTATCTATCATTACCGATATATTAGCTGAAATTTTTGGCTATGACAAATATCTTGAAGTGACTAGTGAACTTGCTATCCGTGGTACATATTGCGATATTGCTATAAAACTCGGAGACAAATTTCAATACATCATTGAATGCAAAGCTATAGGAACTGAGCTTAAAGAGAACCATTTGCGACAGGCAATTGGTTATGGGGCGAACAAAGGCATTCAGTGGGTTGTTTTAACCAACGGCATCGATTGGCAAGTTTATCGTATGCGCTTTGAACAGCCTATTGCGTGGGATTTGGTAGCGCGCTTCGACCTTTCAACTATTTCTATACGCAATGAGCGCGATATGGAGAAAATGTTAATCCTCACAAAAGAGGGCGTAGAAAAAGGTGCTCGTGAAGAACTATTCGAAAAGACACAATGTGTCAACCGATTTATAGCAGCAGCACTCATCCTATCAGATAGCGTTGTTTCTTCTTTGAAAAGAGAGTTTAAAAAGCTATCAGAAGGAATTAATGTTGAGGAAGCTGAAATTGTAGCACTTCTGCGGGATGGTGTTTTACGTCGTGATCTTTTAGAAGGTGAGGAATCGGAATTGGCATTTGCAAAAGTGGCAAAGCACTTTAAGCAAGCCGCAAAAAAATCTCCTGCAAAAAAGGTTGTGACGACAAAACCTGTAGAACCAACTGCCCCTGCACTATCAATTACGGAACAAATTCTTGCAGAGGAAGCCGCAAAAACAGTAGTTGCAGAACCTGAACCACAGGCATAATTTAACTTACAGATATATCAAAAAGCCCTGCCGCAACGCCTTTGCAGCGGGGCTTTTTTATACCTTTTTTCAACTGATTTTATTTCAGTTGATTTCAATGTCCAACACGTTGGACACGAAATTCATTTGATTCACGATTTTCACTTTTCCCACAAAATCAATAAATCAAATGATTTTCACGATTCCCATTTTTCTTCTCTTGCCCCCTTATCTTATATTTTATAATTCGCGGCGTCGAAGGTAAACGGTCCCTATCGACCCCTTCCCTAACGACAGGATGCTGAAACTCTCCTGTATAAATAAACCAGCACCCCTCACGGGGTAACGAAAGGAACTTATGAACGACGCTGAAGAGAAGAAACTTGCCGAGATCGCGGCGCTTATTAAAAAGGCATGCGACCTTAAACTCACCGACGCTGGATGGGTCGCCTGCTTTGAACCCGAAGAACTCGCCTTCGTCTATAACGGCATCGGCCCCGAATGGCTGCCGCTCTCCATCCGCGAAAAGCTCACCGAGTATCTCGCTATTTTTGCGCCCGCTTGCTTTATCCACGACTTCCATTATTGGATCGGCGACGGCTCTCTCAAAGACTTTATCTACGCCAACGACACTCTCGAAGTGAATTGCCGTAAGTGCATCAACGCCGAAACGAAGTGGTATCAGCTCTTGCGCCGCTCGGCTGGCTACTACGCAGCGCACCTCATCGCCGAAGCTTGCCGCCGCTACGGCTGGACCGCCTACCGTGCCGGACGAGTTGAAGGAGTTGAGAGTGATGGAGTTAGGAGTGATGGAGTTAACTCCCCCTCTCCCTCACTCCCTCACTCACCCTCAAAACTCTCTCTGTGCCTCTGTGCCTCTGTGTTAATCACTCTCACCGGCTGCTATCGCGCGATCACGTTGACGCGCATAAATGATTACGAACTTAAGTACCGCGCCGTAGGCCTTAAAACCGACGTCTCAAAAATCGAAGCCGAGAAGACTACCAACGGCACCGTGCGCGTCTTCATTGAAGGCGTAGCAACCGATGTATCCGAGCGCAACGCCAAGCTCATCGAATCCTCTGGCACAGCCGTTGGCAATATCGCTAAAGAAGTCGTGGAGGGCATGAAGTAATGGAGATGACCGACATTATCCAGGGCGGCGGGCTCGTCCTATCAGGCGCAGCGGTCACTAAACTCGCAGGCATCGCCGTTAAGGCATGGGCGGCGCGCAATGGTAAGACCGAGGTTGCCAACGACCCTCTTAATGTCAATAAGCTCGATAAGTACGTAACGCGCGGCGAATTTAATAAGGCGTTGGAGCGCAACGATGCAGATCATAAGCGCATATCCGACGAAGCAGCCGCAGATCACGAGCGCATGGAGCGCGAGAATAACGCAGCTCACGAAAACATCTTCATGCGCCTAACTCGCAACGACCGCGATATGGGCGAGATTAAGGGACTTTTAACCGGCGTTGCAAACGACTTGCAACTCATAAAAGGAAAGCTGTTTAAAACTAGATGAAAGAAATGTTGAATGTTCGAATGATCGAATGTTCGAATGAAAATAAGGAATCATCCATCTGTTCCTAACACTCTAACACTCAAACATTCTAACATTAATAAAACCATGGATACTCACGATAAATACATCATCAAAATCGCTCTTAAAACTCTCCAGGCTGCGGGCGGCATTGGTGTTACCGCGAAAGCTCTTAAAGAGCAGATGGATCTCGCTCACGGTGAGCCTCTTTCTTCCGAAGAGCACGACCTCGCCTTTGACTTCCTCTCTTCCCGCGGCTGGATGAATCAACACATGGAGCCCGTCTGGCACACGAAACGCTTTACTCTCACCGAACGCGGCCTTACCGCTTTGGAGGCAATGTAGGAGAAATGTTGGAATGTTTGAATGTTGGAATGTTCTAAACGGGAAAAGGAAATCACCTCATTTACATTCAAACATTCTAACATTCTAACACTCAAACATTAATAAATTATGAAAGAATTTATTACCAGAAAGACCCGCTCCGATGCTTGGGGCGAAGACTTATCAGAGGCCCTTAAATGGGAACTCTATAAGCTTGCCGACTATGAAGCAGGTTGCGACCGTCTCGCGCAGCTAAAGCTCTCGGGCGAACTCGACATCGAGCCCCCTTCCCGCGCCGGTTGGTATCGCTTCTTAACGCGTCGCCGCGCCGAGGAAAATATCGGCCGCATCCAAGGCGGCGTCGCCGAAGCCGAAAACATCGCCGCTAACTCACACATTTCTGATGCCACGCTCGTCAATGCTCTCAAAGCTCTCGCGGCTGATCGCGTCACTTCTGGAGACGACAAGGCGGGCGTGGCGTTCGTCTCTGCCGCGACTGCGCTCATCGAACGCATGCAGAAAGAGCGCGACTTGGAGCTCAAGGCCGCCGCGCAGGAAACGAAAGACGAGCAACTAAAGCTCGCCCGCGAAAAATTCGCAGCGGCCGAACGCCGCGAGAATGCGGCGAAGGCAGCCGTCACCGATAAATCACTGTCCCCCGAAGAGCGGGAAGCAAAACTGAAAGAAATTTACGGCCTCTAAAATGACTTCACCAATCCAGCTTCTAAAATCGTATCAGTCTCGCGTCTACCGCGATACGAGTCGATTTATTGCCTGGATTGCCGGCCGCCAGATCGGTAAGAGCTTCACGGGCGCGATGCGCTCCGTCGCCTTGGCCGACATGACGGCAAAGCGCGATGTGCTGATCGCCTCGCCGTCGGAGCGTCAGTCGATGGAAGCGATCGAGAAGTGCCGCGCTCATGTTGAAGCGTTTAACACTGTCAAGATCGCCGAGGAGATTGTCGAGCGCGACGCGCCCGGGGCGCTTATGAAGTCGTCGACAATCGTTTTCCAGAACGGCTCGCGGATCATTGCCGTTCCTGGCAAGCCCGACACCGTGCGTGGCTTTACCGCTGACATCTGGATGGACGAATTCGCCTTCTTCGAAGATCCCGCCGCCACATGGAAAGCGATTCTCCCTTCAATTTCTAACCCCTTGAAAGGCCTTAAAACCGCCTTTTTAACTTCCACTCCTAACGGCAAGTCCGGGCGCGGCAAACGCTTCTACGATATCGTCACCGACAAGGGAGCTATCGACCCGACGCAAATGGAGCCTTGCTACAAGGCGGGTGCGTGGTCGATTCACCGCACCCCCATCACGCTCGCCGCTCCCGAACTCGGTACCGACCTCGAGGAACTGCAAGCCGCCGTCGATGATGACGAGACATGGAAGCAGGAATTTCTCGCGCTCTTTATCGATGGCTCGAATGTCCTTCTGCCGTATGATCTCATGGCAAAGTGCGAGTCGATGGAAGCGACGCTCTCCATCACGCCCGAAGAAATGGCGGGCCGCGGCCCATGGTATGCCGGCATCGACTTTGGCCGCACAAGCGACCCGAGCGTTCTTTGGCTCTTGGAAAAAGTGGGCGACACTCTTTGGACACGCGCCGTCAAAGTCCTCAAAAACGAGAACACGGTTGACCAGTTCGAGATCTTAAAGCCCTACATCGAGCGCTGCGCGTTTGTCGCCGTCGACTGGACGGGCCCGGGCGTCGGCTTTGGCGATATCCTCGAAAAGCACTACACCACCTGCCGCTCGACCGGAGCGCAATTCGGCGGCGAGAAAATCGAGCTTTGCAGTTTTACCGCGCCTTTTAAATGCGACATCTTCCCGAAACTTCGAAGCGCCTTTGATGCCGTTAAGCTGCGCGTTCCCTTTGCGACCGAGACGCGAGAAGATCTCCATGAGATGCAGCAGATCGTCTCGAACGGCAAATACAGCTACTCCGCGCCGCGCACCGCCGCCGGTCACTCCGACCGCTGCACCGCGCTTGCCCTCGCCGTCCGCGCCGCCTCTCGCGGCGGCGGCTATATCGCGCCACCCCGCGTCATCGTCGCCGCGTCAAGATTCGGCAATTTTGCCGCTCCTCGCTCCGCCACCGTCCCCGGGAGATTTAAGTAATGAAAAAGTCTGCTCCTCCTAAATCCACCGTAAAACCTGCCGCGCTTATCGTGCCGCAGCTTAAACCTCGCACCCGCTCGGCGGCCGACGCCTGGCTTGAGCGCCAGAACCCCTTAACGCGTCTTTCAATGCGTGCGGCGCAGCAGATTTACGATACCGCCCGAAACGGCAACTATGCGCGGCTTCAGTACATCTATGCCGAGATCGAAAAGACCGACCCGACGCTCCTTATCTGCGTCGAGCGCCGTCTTTCCGCCTTGGGCGGCCTTGGCTGGCGCGTCATTACGACCGACGACACTCCCCTTGCAAAGGCCCAGAAAGAGCGTTTGCAAGACCTTTTAGAGAACGCCGAAAACCTCTCCGCCGCAATCGAACATCTTGGCCTTGCCTTCTTCCGAGGTCACAGTTTCGCCGCGCCGTACATGAAAGACGGCCGCCTCGCTTTTGAACTGCCGCCGAGCTGGGAGTTTAACTTTGACCCCTTCGACCGTCAGTGGTACCATAACCCCCTCGTCCGTGAGGGCGATGTCGGCGGAGCCGACCAAACACCATTCGATCCTGACGAATGCCTGCACCTTGAGCGTGTCCGCGCCATCGACTACCCCGCCCTTGCTATCTTCCTTCGGCACGACGTCGCGGAGGATCAGTGGGGACGCTTCCTAGAGAGATACGGCATTCCGCCCGTCATCCTCGAGATGCCGCCGATGACTTCCGCTGGCGATGCCGACCGCTTCGCCGAGGCGGCGCGAAACATTTATGAGGCCTTGTGCGGCGCCGTCCCTAACGGAACGCATATCAATACTCTCGCCGAAGCGCGGGGGACAGACCCGTTCTCGGCCTTCATTGAACATCAGGAGAAGACGCTTGTGCGCCTTTGCACCGGCGGCACCTTGGGCTCAATCGCCGAAGCGGGTTCTGGGACTCTCGCCGGCAACGCCCAAGCTGACGTCTGGCGCGAGATTGTCCGCCGCGACGCCGTCTTGATCGGCGATGAGTTTACCCGCTACTTCGCCCGTAAACTCTTCCCGAACGACTGCCGCGTCAAATTCGAGCTCGGCACCGACCGCACGGCAACACCCGACGAAATGTTCGATCTCGGCGCGAAGGCGAAGACGGCGGGCTATCGCCTCACGAAGGAGTATCTCGAAACCGAGACAGGCTGTACTCTCGAAGACGACCCCTCCGGGGGCGGTTTTGGTAGCCAAAGTCCCCTTATGAACGGCGAATTGGCACCCAAACCGCTTGTGAATGGCGCTCATTCCGCCGACACCCCCTTGCAAAACGCCGCTAACCGCTTGCAAAACGCTCCTAAGAGCGATGACGAACAAGTAGACCCCTTAAGCGAGACCCCCTCTCAAACGGCGGAAAAACGGCCTAATAAACAAATGAAAAAAGTGGAGGAGTTAGGAGTGGAGGAGTTAGGAGTTGACTCCCTCACTGAGGCTCTTGAAAAGCTCTTTGAAAAGACGCTTGCCGAAGCAGCAGCTGAAGAGTTAGAAATGAAAGGCAACAATGAACAAGATACCTGAAAATATTGAAGCTGGAAGCGAAATCGAAGTTCAGATTTCGCCGTTCGGAAGTTTCGTCAATACCGACGACGAGGGCGAAAAGCGGTCCCAAGTCTGCGATCGCGCCGCGCTCGATGCCGTGGCGGCCGCTTTTGACACGCCAGTTCTCGTCGACTTCGACCATGCGAGCGAAGACGGTGAATCTACCGAGGCTGCGGCGTGGGTAGAGTCTCTTCGCGTCGATGACGAGCTCGGTCTTATGGGACGCTTTCGCTTTACCGACAAGGGCGCCGAGGCTGCCAAGTTTCGCAGGTACCGTTTCATCTCACCCGTCTGGAATACTGACGGCGAAGACCGCCCGATAAAGCTTCTGCGCGTGGGACTTACCAACCGCCCGCAGATTCCCGTAAAACCTCTTATCAATTCCGTGCGCAAGCACAACCCGCCGGAGGGAGTTCCGGAAACCACAAAGGAGAATCCCAAAATGGATAAACTCAAAGAACTGCTGGGACTTGCCGCGGATGCATCTGATGAAGATGTGCTTGCGGCGGTCACGGCTCTCAAAGGCGAGGTCGAAGCCGCCAAGGCGGAAAAGGCCGATGCTGAAGCCGAAGCGTTCGCCAATGCGAACTGCGAAACCGAGGAAGAAAAGGAAGCGCTTAAGAATGCGTTTAAGGCGTCCGCCGAAACGGCCAAGGCGCTCGTCAACGCCTTCCGCAAGGCAAAGCGTGCCGAGGGCGACATCCCCAAGAAGCCGCTCGTCAACTCTATCGGCGCCACGCCGAAATTGAAGGCTGCGAAATCTGCAAGTGATGTCCGCGCTGAAATGGCAGCGCTCCCGCCCGCTGAACGCGCCGCCTACTTCAAGGCTCACGCTTCCGAATTCTAAGTCAAACCCCAAGAAAGGAAAAACAACCATGGCACTTACTTCTCCCGCGCTCACACTCGCCATCGAGGCGATGTTTGCAAACATCAAGCCCACCTTGACGGCGCTTAAGAAGCTCGGCATCACCGACTTCTCCGCCGCCGCTCCTGGCGTTGACATCAAGCCCGGCGCGACCATCAAGGTCCCCGTCTCGTCCGTTCAGGCCGCCGCGGCTTACGACGCAGAGAGCAACAACTACCGCACTGGCGGCAAGACCGACTGGGCGGAGCTCATCGCGACGCACTATCTCCAGGGCTTCGACATCACGGGTGTCAACGTCGATCAAGGCGTAGACGCTTCGAAAATGAAGCAGCTCTTCAGCTGTCGCGCCGGTACTGGTATCGCGATGGCCTGCCAGAACGCGGTCAAGTCCGCCCTCGATGGCGTCGCAACCTCTACGAAGGTTACGAAGCCTGATGCGGCTGACGCTATGCTCGCGCTCGGTGATGATGTCACTTGGCTTGACAAGGCGACTTCCGTCCTCGCCGTCAACGGTACGTTCCTCGCCTCCATCAAGGCGAAGTTCGCCGCGATCAACATTACGGGCACGCTTACGGAACTCGCTCAGTACATGGGCTTTGCCGATATGGTGCTCATCCCCGGCATGACCGCGAGCTGCGCGATCGTCCCGGCGAACTCCATCGGCTTTATCGGCCGCGTCCCCACGATCCTCGCCGATTACAAGGAAGTCGGCACCGAGACCGACCCCGATACTGGCCTCTCCGTCGGTATCGTCGTCGCTTCCGACCAGGATCACAACCGCCTCATCGCAAACGCCGACCTCTGGTTCGGCTGCACGGTGCAGGGTTGCGCCGCCGGCGCGTCCACGGCTGGCATCATCAAGGTCGCCTAAAGCCGAAAGGAGCTCCGCCATGTGGGTTGAAGTCACCGAGTCAGATCTTGCCTCTACAATCGCTCAAAGCGAAATCGACGCCTATCGCGCCGACGGGCCGCTCGATGGCTCCGACCCCGTGGTGCAGCTCCTTAAACGCACCGTCGCCACCGTGCGCGGCTTTATCAGCTGCAACGGCGGCGTTAGGATGGAGCCTTTCGGGAGCATGATTCCCGAAGGGCTCGTCCTCCCTGCTATGGATTACGCCGCAGCTAAGCTCCTAAAGCGCATCAATGTACCTCTCTCCGAAGATCGCCGCGAAGCACTGCGCAAGGCTGAAGAACTTTTTGATAAGATTGCGACAAGCGCGATAACGCCTGAAAGCTGGACTCCCGACGGCGCGGCAGACTCTCTTTCCCGCCCTGCCACTGCCCCCTCATTCGCTCCACCCTCACCCGAAAGGCTTCTGGATTAGTATGAAAAAGATAGTCCTCTTATTCCTACCCTTCTCCCTATTTGCAATGCCGCTTAAATGGGATTGCAATTTCCCTGAAGCTGCCGCAAAAACCGTATCTGTCTACCAAGGCGAAACTGTTACCTTCGAGCCGACATTCCGCGTAAACGGCAAGACCGTAGATCTCGACATCGAGGGCATCTATTATCAGACTAACGGCATGGCCGAAAGTTGGTGGAAACTCGATGGCAACACCTTCGCGCCTCGGAATGATTGTGGAGCTACCGCATATCGCTTCTTTGTATCCGCCTCTGGCGAAGGCGGAAAAAACTACCGCGCAAACGGCACTTTAAGAATGCTGCCTTCTCCTGGCTTCGTGCCGAATCAGGTAGAGCTTCCCATACACTCTTTAGACTTTTCTCAGGTTGAAATCATAAACGCGCCCTGGCCGACTACGGCGGCAGAAATCGGCGCATTCCCTGCATCAGCAGGAGCGAGGCTCCAAAGTCAAGTAGCGGCGCAAGGCGCGTATCTTAACGCAGAAGACGCTCGCTTCATCTCTACGAATTATGATAGCGAAGTTCACATACCAGAGGCAGAATTTGAGATTAAGCGGCCTGATGGCTCATGGATTAAAATATGGCAAGAGATGACGCGTTGGAACTGGTTCCTCGGCGGTCCATTCGCGGCAGTCACTAACTCGCTTTCAACTAAAGGCGAGAAAGAATGGGGCTTTTATGATGCCGCTACGGGTGAGCCCGCTCCCGACGGCTATGTGTGGTTGTCAATGCCTCGCGTCGCTATTTGCGCAGGCGCGGCATATCAGCGCGTAGCTACGTCGGCAGGCTCCTACTGGGTATTAGAGTCTAACGGCCTTGTCGCTAATATCAACGGCACAACTAACGGGTTTTTCCGAATTGAAGATGAAGAAGGCAATGCTCAGTTCGAAGTCATTAAAGGAGACAAGCGCACCGTCTTTGCCGAGCCGAATTCTCATGTTGTGACGCAGATGGATATTGACCACATCTTCACATCTTACGAAATCTCAAATACTACCGAGCCGCCGATTGCGTATTTCACACGTTCTCTTAAAGACACAAAATGGATCGCAGAATCTGACTCTGCCTGTCCCTTTAACGTGCGTTGGACGCGCAAAGGCTCTATCTGGACGTGCGAATGGTGGCCGAAAACTCTCGAGCCGTGTGGCTTCATGCACGCTGCATTCACAATCGGCGGAGAGACGATAATTAGAAACTCGGCTCCGGTAGAGATGCCTCGCATCATAATTGATGGCGTCACATACTCTGTGACAGTAGAGACAATAGACGGCAAAAAAGTTTTAGGGCTTAAATAATGACAACAGCACTCTCCATCATCGTTGGCATAATTCTTGCAGTAGTGACTCTCACTGTCGCCTGGGCATTTTATAGAGGATGCCGCAAGATGAATTCTCACGGCAAGATTTTCTCTCTCTTTGCTGTAGCAACACTCGTCTCAATGGGACTTAAGCCTGTTCGCAACGGCTATGTAAGGTTCCCTTTCACGGAAGTTAATAAACAGTATATCTTCGATAATGGATCTTACGTCACTAACGACTTTGTCCACGTTGACTTTATCAAGGCGGCATTTGTGCCTCAGTCTGCTCCGTTATACTGCTCTTATCGCTCAACCGCCTCGACTAATGACGCCGACTTCGTCGAGCTTTTTAGAACAACCTTTGCCGACTTCTCAGTGCCGCAAGATATTCCCTTCAAAGGCGCAGAGACTAACGACTTCTATTTCTACACAACTTGGACGCCAGGCCCTATAGCACATACTAACGGCATAGCGGTAGTCTATTGGAGGCAGATTAATCGAGATATCGCAGCACCCATTAAGACAGGCATTTACACGAACGCTGTGAGGCTTGCGCCTTCCCCGGCAATGACTAACATCACCTTTTATATCAATCTTGAGGAGGAGGTATCCGATGAGAATAATAAGTAGTTTAGTAGTCGCGGCATTAACTCTCTGCGCCTCTGCCGAAACTAATGTAATCTTCACAACTCGCCATATCGACGGCAGTGCCAATACTTGGACGCTCGCCGATCTGCAGTCGGCGCTTGAGCTTATTAATCGCAAGTATCATCGTGAAGTTGCGACCGACTCAGGGCGAAATGCCTGGCACGGCAAGAAAATTAAAGCCGTAACGGATGCAAAAAATTTTACCATTATGACAACGTATGAAGATGGCACAGTCTTTATTGACGAAGCGCCTCTTGAAACTCCGGCGCAATCTGTCGCCGCCGCGAACAAAAAACTTAAAGTCTCCGTCTCCACCAACGGCGTCCCGGCTAAACTTGCCGCCGCTCGTCTGAGGCGTGCAGCGGAAATCAACAACGGCCCGACCAATGTCACCATGACAATTGAGGCATGTAGATGAAGCTTAACATAGTACCACCGATTGATGTATTGCCTACCGACGATTTTCTCGCCGAAGCGATAGGTCGTGGTATTCACAATTTAACTACCGAACATTTCCGCGCCCGCAATCAACATAACGCAGGCACGAGAGTAATGCCGAAGTCGAATTACTATCAAGACGCTGCAGAATCAACATCCGTTCAAGTCGAAAAGTCTACGGCGATTGTAAGCGTTGACAAAGAGGGTATCGCGCTCCACTATTACGGCGGCACGGTATTACCCAAGAAAAAAGCTCTCGCCATTCCTTTGAGTCCCATTGTTGCCGGGATTTGGCCTAGCGAAGTGCCAGGAAATCTCGATCTCTTTTGGCCCAAAAACTCCTCACATGGTTTTCTAAAGGATTCCGACAGCTCTGAAATTCTCTATCTCCTCGTCCCTAAGGTCACAATTCGTGCCGATAATAATGTGTTACCAACCGATGAGGAATATTATAGTGCTGCGCAAGAAGCTATTTTGGAGGCAATATCATGACTGCCGCAGAAAAGATTTTACAAAAAGCCTTGGTAGGCTCCAAAATTGATTCAAGTCAATGGAATCGCATCCAGGCAGCATTGCGAGATAGGGCATTTTTCTCAAGCAAAGTAGAGTCCGCCCGAATGTTGCACTCGATGCGCGGAGAGGCAGCCAAGGTCGCAGCAGGGACAAAATCGGCGAGCGAGGTACGACGTGACTTGCGTCAGGCTTTCGCCGCCGAAGGATATAAGCCAATGCCCGATGATAAAGGAACGATCAAAGACCTTTATACAAAACACAGACTAGACACCGTCATTCAAACTAATGTTAGACAAGCTCGCGGCTTTGTACAGTATCTTGACGGCATTTCACCTGGAGCTTTAGCCGCCTTTCCTGCGCAAGAACTGATACGAGTCCGTAATAGTAAAACACCGCGAAATTGGGCAAAACGCTGGACTGACGCAGGCGGCAAATTGCGCGGCGGCAGAATGGTAGCGTTAAAAACCGATCCGATATGGACAAAGATATCTGCGTTTGGGAATCCCTTCCCTCCTTATGATTGGGGTAGTGGAATGGGCATAAGGGATATTAAAAAAAGCGAAGCTAAGGTTCTTGGCCTAATTCTCGATGATGAAGCTAAAGCAGAAGCCGCCAAGTGCCGCAATAATATCAATCTCAATGGTACTCTGCAGGCAGAGATTCCTTTTAAAGGCAACACTAACGAATGGAAGCAACTCAATGAATTTTTTGAAGATCAAATAACGCATAAAGATGGATATGTTATTTGGAGAGGTAATCTTATCCGCGATGCCTTTTCATCCGGCACAGAGTTTGAGATTCGACTAGGCAAGCCGACCGATCATCTTCGCGCACTTTTACCGCCTTCCGCTGCGAAACGAGTGAAGAACAAAAGCCTCACTGTCAAAGATGATTGGCTTGAAAGGCCCAGACAGGGCGGAGGCACTCACCGTGACCATTTCGAGCCAAGGGAAAACGACCCTCGTAATTTACCTCTCACAGATGGTGACTTAGAATTAATACCAACGCTATGGAGGAAACCTGACAGAGTATTGCCAGGCGGCTATGATGGTTCTTTCATTTGTGAACTTGACACTATTGACGACGGAATATTGCGAATGGTTGTCGATGTAAACAAAACACCCAAACTACATACACTCTATAAAAGAAAATCCGGAAAGGGAACAGGGGGCCTCAATTGAGCGTAGTTCCCCATTACAGGGGATGCCATGATCCAACTTGCCGGAACACCATGAATATTACCACAACCACCCTTCAAAAGTCAACCAACCCATGACCATCTTCGAATTTCAAAAGCTCTTAACTGCCGATTTAAACGGCACTAAGGAACTGCTGCAAGGCGGCTGCAAAGCCTTTGCTGAAGACACCCGCACCGTCTACAACGAGTCCGAGCAGTTCGTTTCATCTGGCGGCGTAGCGCTCGTAGTCGTAACGCCTCGCCTTAATCGCGTCGGAGGCAACACTGATAACGGCATCCCAGTTGAGGGCGACATCCTTATTCGCTGCATTGAAAGAGCGCCGCTATCCTCTAAGAGAGGCAACCTCCGCGCCCTCGATGCTGCCGAAATCGTGGCGCATTCACTCGACGATGATACTTTTGAATTTAGATCGATTGAACAGGCTGTCACAAGCCCAGAGACTATTACGGCAACTGTCACATTTTCGTGCAGTTTTTTACTCACCAAATAAAAAAGGAACATACCTATGGCAACAACACCAGCAGGAATCGGCAAGGCCGCCCGCGGCATTACGCGTACACTTAATGGGTTCATCTTGCAGAATGAGTCCATTACCACCTCTCCCATCGTCGAGCAGACACCCGATCAGATGGGCGCGATTGCAGAAGAGGAAGTCTATGATCACCGCTTCGACCTGTCTTTTACAGCGATCTCTGCAGGCGCCGGCCGCGAACCGCCTGCAACATCTGACGATAAGATCACTTATGACGGCAAGACGTGGCAGGTAGATTCCGTTGAAGAGGCAGGCTCTTACAACTCGCTCCTCCGCTTCAATATTCGCGCGCACCGTTACGATAACTGTCCATCTGGAGGCGGAAATGGCGAACCCGCATAAAGCTCTCGCGGCAGTAATGCCGCTCACTATCGATTGCGACGAGGGTGTAGCTGTTGCACCTATGACGCTTGCGATGTGGGCGGCGCTCGAGCGTATCGACTCACCGCTTATTACCGGCAAGCCGGCAAAGGATACTATGGAGCTCCTGCCGTCGCTCTATCTGCTCACGCATGGCGCGGCAGAGATACTCTCTGGGAATCTCTTAACTAAGGCGATGACGTGGGCGGATACAGTATCTCCCATGGTACTCTCGCGTATTCAGGCAGCGTGTTACGAGCAGACGTCAGTAGTGACAGCAGTTATCCCTGATGCGACGGGTAAAAAAAAACATCAGACGGATGGATCGCCTCGCTCATTGACTACTTCGCAGAGAAGTACCACTGGAGCTTCGAAGAAATCTTCTACCGCATCCCGCTCGCAACGCTCGCACTCCTCCGCCGACAAGAAGCGCTGAGAAGTAATTCAATCTTCCCGCTTGAAGAAATTGAGGCTATAGATAATGGCACGAAAACTTAAAGTCCAACTTGAGGTAGACTCCTCCAAAGCCCGCTCGACTGTCGCACGAGATATGTCCGGCATTGATATCGGCGGCACCCCAAGAGCCATAGGCCCCCATAGCTCTGGCGCAGCTGCCGATCGTCTTGCTAAATCCCTCGACAACACCGCTAAAAAGTCAGGCGACCTTGCCAGCTCTCATGAGGTCTTGTCGGCCAAAACTCGGCAGGTCGTCGGCGCATTCACCGGCATGGGCGTCTCGATGGCGATGAGCTTCGCGTCACAAAACATGAAAAGAGGCAGCGCGAGAAATGCTGTTGAGGTTGGCGCGGGCACTCTACAAGGTGCTGCGATGGGTGGTATGGCGGGCGGTCCATGGGGCGCTCTTGCAGGTGGGGTTATAGGGCTAGGAATGGGGCTATGGAATAAGTCTCAGGAGCGCAAGCGTTATACTGAGGATTGGGGGAAATCTGAACACGACTATGCCAGCGACAAGGCGTTCCAAAATCTCGTAAAATCTCTTACAGATGTTTCCGACAAAACAGTAGACTTCGGCGCAAAAATTAAAGCAGTCGAAGAAGAACTTGAGAAATACAAGCAAGTCGAAGGGAAACTTAAGGCGAATGTTGAGAGCTTCATTAAATCCGGCAGATACGACGATGCAGACGCGCAGCGAGGCTATCTTGCCGAGAATAGACAACGGCAGGAACAACTTGAGGCCGCTAAAAAACAGTTAGAGGGCGCCGCCAAAAAAGAAGATGAGAAAACAATCGAGGCTATCGGCCCAGGCGGCACTGACGCGCTCCAGAAAGTCGGCGGCATGCGCGACGTATTTCCAGCCGAGAAGATGGATAATCTTGAATCTGGCTTTCGCTCGGCGGTACAATCGGCGAATCGCAACCTTGAGAAGCTAGAAGAGGATGGCAATAAAGTCCTGAGAGAAATCGCGGCAAATACGAGGAAGCAAGGAGTATCAAAATGGCAGTGAATATCGCTAAAAACGCAAAACGGCAGCCGACAGAGACTATCTCGCTCAACGATAATGGCGGCACCGGCTATGTAATACAATTTAAAGGGCCCTATCCCGAACTTAAAAGCATGTCCCTTGCACTCAAGGACGGCGACAAGATTGACGGGCTCGTCTTGAGGACGTGGGAACTAACGAGGACTAATGCCGATATCGGCTTGCTGAGCTTAACCTGCGTAGAAGGTGACGGAACCTCTGGCGAAGGTGGTGACGCCTCCTCCACGCCCAAAAAGGAAGTGTGGTCACTCAAATCTGTCCGCAATGATACATCTCTCTACGCGTATTGCGGACCGAGTGAAGAGGCTAATCCGAATAGATACCAGCTTGAAATGTGGCTTAAAGAGACCGACAAGTCCCTTGCAGACTGGTATCAATTCAAAGATGGCACGGGTGCCACGCACTCTCTCAATCAGAAGTCCAAGCAAGTCGCGGCTAAAATGCTCGCAGGTATTGAGTCTGTCATCCGTTTTTATCCGCTATGCCAGAGGAAAAGAATTTATGCCGACGTGCCGAACGACCAATTCTCCAAACTCGGCTTTATCGATACGCCGCCCGCTCCAGGGTTGGATGCAAAAAAACCGAGCGGATTGGCCAAAATCATCAACGAATATTCCTGGTTAAAGGTTCAAGATGATTGTGATGAACAATCAGACGGAATGTGGTCTCGTATCGAGAGTTGGATGGGCATGAAGATGTCTGATGGCTCATGGGATGAAGACCTTTATGGCAAAAATCGTTGGCCGATGCCTCTTCAATAATCAATGAAAGATATTCAGATACCGACTAAAGGCGCTCCACTTCGCGCAGACTGGGGAGCTGCGGTAACGCAAGCGGCGGTCAACGCCTGCGCCTTCGCTACGCGAGGGATGCTGCCGCGCGACGGCGCAGGTGGTATAGGGTATGAACCCATACCGCAGAATCGCCGCGCTAATCTCCCTCGTCAGTTGCCTCAATGCTGGGAGATAGCATGTGAGAGTGCCTCGGTAGAAGGAGCTCAACCCGCAAGATATCATAAGCTCATCAATCGATATTATCGCATAGGCGGTAGGATATTTGAGAGCTCGGATGAGACAACACTTGAAAGTTTGATCTCCGCAAAAGAGGTTTTTGTTGCGTTTGAAATCGGTGTTGACGCATCAGGCAAGGGTAGTTATGATAGGGTTGTCGGCTTTAAGAGTTGGGGCGAGATGGAGGAAGCTTGCCGCGATAGGCTTAAAACCGTAATCCCCTTGTATGAATTTGAGCCGCCCAAAGATGAGGAAAAAACTGACGTAATCGTCAAATGCGATCTGCGCGGTATGCCGCTCGCCCAAGAGTTTGAATGGGGGATAGAATGATAGCTGTTATACTTCTTTTAGCCTCTGGCATCTCTCATGAGATTAATCAGGATCTTGTGCGATATTATCAAGATGCCAAAAAAGAGGCATCAATTCCGCGAGAGTACATCCCTGGCGGTCTTCCTAATAAGAGGTCCTACCGTCTGACAGATTGGTCTAACCTCTCAATGGCCGGCACGGTAGATGCGCTTCTACGTCGCCGTCACGCCTCTCTTGCGTTTGGTCTGCGGGGCATCAAAGACTATCATGTCAATAGCCATACCGGAACTGCGCATTACGTTCTGGCGGCAAAGGAGGGCTGGAAAAAACCAACCTTTATACACGACCTCTTCAGCATCGTCGACAAAGGCGAGAAATGGGTAACGGAGGAAAGTCGCGACTACGCCGTCACTAATCACATGATTGTCGTGACCAATTGGATTGGTTACGTGACAAACGTAGTCTCAACGACGACTGGCGTATCTAAAGTTACCATCTCTAATCGCTATAAGCCCATTGAGGCTATGTCTGTTGACACTCGTCGCATCGGTTCTCGCCTGCTCGAGAGTTTGCAAGAGGTTAGAGAGCGCTCGCCTCACAGCATTTATAGACTGATTAACAAAGATGCCGCGAGCGAGACATGGCCGAAACACAACACCTTCTCCACCACTAATAATTATGTGTTCCGAGATCAATTTATCGGCTGGAGTTCTGCGGCTAGTAGTAACAGTATCTTCGAGATTAACCGGAGCTGGAGCGAACAAGTCGTAGACAATACCGCGACTGACTCTCCATGGTGTCGCTTCTACGTCACTCTTGATGAGATGTTTAATCCTGGCGCCATGACCGACCGCAAAATTAAAGGCGCCATAGAGTGGCCGCTTTCGGCGCGGCTGCTTGGTTACGATGAGGTATGCGCTGAGTATTGGGAATACTGGCTCAATAAAGCAAATAGCTACCCAGAATCAAGCACAAACGAGCCGAACCAAGGAGTGTCTTCTATCTGTAAGATTCTCCACATTGAGCCGCCTGCCAAAACTAACGAATATAAATATGTTCCCAATTATGAGGTTAAGGGGAGCCGGATTATATACCACGACTGGGCTACGGCTAATGCATTTCTTGCAATGGCAGACACGGCTCTGATTAATTCAGACGCTATGCCTCAACTCTATTACACGCATACTGAGACAACCATCGTCGCCCGGGCGGAGTGGCCTGAGATTCCCCTCCCTGCGTGTGAGCTGAGATGGACTGGATATGGATATCTAGCAGTTTTCCCTAGCAGCATCAATATTGACATCCCCGAGCCTAACTCTTTAGAGGTCTCCCCAGGATCTGGTCGATCATTGACATCACCTTATAACGTCGCAGGTGTTGATTTTTACCCCGATGCGGCGGTCGAGACATCGTCAATACTGGCATCTAACACCGACGAGCAATACTCCAAGGCGAACTCTCTCCACCTAAGTCATAACGCAATTGAGGGCTTTTTTATTAACCTCGCCCAGCAATCTCCCTCTGAAGTAAATGTTGGTGATAAATTTTATATTCGTTTTAACTTTTTAGAGTTTCCATGGCGCCACTGCGAGGTCAGGCTACACTCAGCCCGTACGGGTTTCTCCGATATTGTCAACATCTGGATGCTCGATGTCATTCCGACATACTTTACATCCCTTAGTCTATCAGCCGACCGGAAGGCGACTTTTGTACGCACCACCGAGGCGGCGGCGTATGATTACACCAAGCTTGAGCGTGGCACAACCAACTCTGTTCCTGCGATCTATCCTAATCCAAACTATGGCATTGATGACGTCAAATCAATTGACGCGCAAGCGATTATGTGCGTCGCTGCCAGCACTAATCGCCACTATCATAGCGACGGCATCTGGGGTGATACGCCTGAGAGTTACGCGCTCGCCTTCGAGGCGAGTTCTCACCTCTCTTCAAGCAGTGTTGACTCGTGGTTTAGATATCTCGATGGTTCAATGCTCCAACCCAAAGTAAAGGGGATGGCTAAAGGAGCGACAGGCGTCGATTTTGATGCTCCTTTAGACCGCGCCCTCATCGACTCTTTTGACGATGTAAAAGCTGCCAAAGATTGGATTGCTCAGTCTATCACAAATAGGCTCTGCCATCTGTCACTTATCTCT
>JAHBAE010000006.1 GCA_018384485.1 Kiritimatiellia bacterium | reverse complement strand
AGCAAATGTAATCATTAAAGGTCCGGACTTTTCGTGTCCTTTCGTGACGGCAGAGCCGTTTCGTGTCTGTTGTGGCGGCTCAAGCCGTAGGCTTGGATGAGCCAATTTGCTTTGAGTGACGCGGCACGCGGCAAACTCAATAGCGAATTTGCTCATCATAAATCGCGTTAGCGATTTGCCGCCACAACAGCTTTCGTGGTTGCGCCGCAGGCGAACACTTCCGCAACCACGAAAATCTAACACATCTTTCCGATATTGCGCTTCGCATATTTATTGAATCTATCGGCAAATTCATCCGTCAACTGCGATTCAGCAAGGACGCTCTCGATATTTGCAGCAAGAGCGTCAATTATCCGCGAGATGGCACGAGAAATCTGCCGCTCATTAAGTCCAATCGTTCCCCCGAACTCAATAAAGTCATTTCTGCCGATCTTTGCCTTTTTGCCGTTCAGCGTCAATGCCATATCTTCCGAATCATCTGGAAGAAGTAGTTTAACCGGCAAAAGATCGTAAGCATCTGCAAGATGCCAAGCGGAATTATCCTCCCGCAGAAGAGAAAAGTTCTTCAGATGCATGTCTGAATTACCGATCAAAAACGAATAAAGCACAACTTCAAAAAATCTGATCACATCCGCTCCGCCCGTCGATGAATAAAGACGAATTTTCTTCGCAATCTGTTCATACGAACCAAAATATTTACGCTCCGTCAAACGTTCGGTCAATTGGCAGAAATCCTCCATGTGCTTTATTTGCGGATTTCTATCCATACGTTTAGTGACATAGGCACAACGTCTGCCTGAAAGTCTGGCAAGTGAGAATTGCGCCGTTCTTATGCCGCATTTCCCTGCAAGAGCCATAGCCGCCGCTTCACTTTCAATAAGACAGGGATACTCTTTCGACGGAAGTTTCAGAATATAATCGCCCTCAAACCCCACAATCGTAATACGCGATGAGCCACCATCATCGCGCTCCAGGTGCACCGACAATTTCGGTTGAACACCACTGACACTGATACGTGAGGCGATGAGATTACGCGCCATCGCGTTTATTTCGTCATCGGAGTAAGGGAATTCAAACTCAGTCTTAAAGAGATCTTTTCCGACAGTCAACATTCTCTCACCCGCGACAGGCTTGGAATCACCTGCCTGCAACACACGCACAGCACCAATCGAAGACGAGCAGCATGCGAGCAGAAGGCCCATGCGATCACGACGGTCAAGTTTCCAATTCTTCTCAGCAATACCAAGAAGCCAACCCTCCGGAATCAAGCCGTCAAAAAAAGGGAAAAGAGAAGTCGACGTATAAGGCTCTTTCTTAAGCGGCATCGTACAGCTGACGGCGACCGGCAAACTATCCTCTAAATACGCGGCATCATACTGAAATGTAAATGTACCGTAATCATCCTCAACAAGATTACCCGCAAATTTATCAAAGACATAAATCTCAGCCGTCCGCATAAATACTCCTATCGATAGGCATCGGCCCGACACAAGCACTGAAAAGATCCAGCACTTGATTTACTTTATCTAACCTGAGCGTAGATTTATTCTGCTCCAACTCCCGGACAAATCGCAAGCCGACACCAGCGTAATCAGCAAGTTGAACTTGAGTCCACCCTTGCTCCTTACGTTTTGCCTTCACAAACGAGGCAATCGTACACCCTTTCGGGTATAAATTAGCATCATTCATAAACATGAATCCCTTTCGGGTATAATTATCTTTAAGTCTCGCAAATTATACCACATCGGGTGTAATCGCGTCAATCAGCCAAGAATTCCCTTTGACGGAGGCGGTGATATTCTTCTATCGTCTCAGGACCTTTGAACCGAACGTCATTATACGCTCCGTCGAACGGCTCCACACAATCCCGCCATTTGAAATCATCTTCATGCTCGGTGAAATTAAGATACACGCCACCGGCAAGATCATAACGGATTCTTGACTTTGACGGCAAAGTCTTTGAGCGGTTGTTGAATAGACAATTCTCCAAACGGACCTTGGCTCCGTCTTCCCCGCATTCAAGAGCCGCATCTAATACGCCCGGCCCGACGATCCAAGTCTCACGTCCGGACCGTAGGCGTAACGGTTCTTTGAACACTTTGGTGCCTCCATTGAGCCGCACAAGCGTAACGGCAACTGAATTCGTCTTATATTGGCAATGCCATTTTGTAGGATAGCGACTACCGGCGGGAGTTGTTCCAAATTCAATCGGAACCATTTTCTCCGTAACGACATTGGTGGTTATGCTTTCACCAAGCGTATGCCAATTCCACTGTTCCCGCCCTTCATTCGTCCACCACGGCAAGAACGCCGACAGGAGAACCCCCGCCGACAAAACGATGCCCGTAACGACAATTCCAAATACATGCCAATGTCTATGCCTCACAGCCTGCATAAACTCCGGTACATCACGGTAGCGTCGCTCCGGAATTGAACTTGTGGCACGAGCGACGATCTTCTCCCAGCATCCTTTCAGTTCACCCTGAAAACATTCGTTTATCAGCATCCCAAGCGCGTGGATGTCCGCCGCCGGAGATATTTCGCCACCGATAAACTGCTCCGGAGCGGCATATCGCGGAGTGCCCACCCCCACCGCCTTTCCGTCCACAACCGACAATGCCGATTCTTTCCTTGCGATGGACTCTTCCGTTGAATCCAAACGTTTCAACAGTCCCATATCCACCAGAACCGGAGTACCGTCCGAACGGTACATGATGTTGCCGGGTTTGATGTCGCGATGGACATATCCCATGGAATGAAGAAGCTGAACGCACTTTGAGATTTTCAGGATAAAATCAGCCACTCCGGCATCATCAGACGGCAATTCCCGCTCTTTCAGAAGCTCCATCACATACCAAGGCCGCCCATCCGTTTCTCCTTGCGCAAGAAACCGCGGGAACGAAGCGTATTTTACCGCAGAAAGAAAGCGCATCTCATTTTTAAAGCGCATTCCGGCGACGACCGCACCAGCATTGCTTCCATCCGCATCCCGTGCGAACACTTTGAGCGCCGCTTCTTCGCCGGTTTGCTGATTGACCGCGTGATACACTTCCCCGCTGCCGCCGCGACCGAGAAATGCCGTTATTCGCCAATCGCCGAACAATTCCCCGCTATGAAAATGTGCTCGCACCTCTATATAGGCGTGGTGGGACAAAAACAAATCCACTTCTTTTGAATCAACCGATTTCATCCTCGACTTTCATCAGCGCATTGGCAAGTTCACGCAACCGGTCTTTCATGCGGGCTTTCATCTGATCAACAGAATTTCGCGTAATACCTAACGATTGCACCACAGCCTCCGGCTTCTCGCCATTTACGGCAACGCGCACAAAAACCTGCTTTGTCCGATCATTGATCGACTCGTCCGCCAAAAGCTGCTGAAGTGCAATCTCAAGCACCGACTCACGCCATGACGATCCGTCATCCTTATTTTCACTCGAAGCAGTCAATTCTTCAATCTCGTGATATTTCTGCTCTTTATTCAACCGCCTGCTTTCGCTCTCAATCACTCGCAACGCTCGGCGACGCAATATGCCTGTAAGATAATTGTGGAACGCGCCAGTCTCTTCAGGCGAGTATTTATAGACCGGAAATACCTTAATCAATGCTATGAGCGCCTCCTGCACCGCATCGTCGACATCGACCGTCGGAAAGCGATTACGCATATACGCTTCCATCATCGGACGATATCGGGATACAAACTCACCCCAGCGGGCATGCTGAGAGTTTTGCGCCAAATCGCGCAGAAGCGTCGTTGATGTTTCTGGAATATCTGCCATATTAAATCCTACATCACATTTATCAGGGCAGAATTATACCAAATTTAGCATATCACGATGTAAGCATAAAATCATATATATCTTCTCTTCGCTTATCCAAAATTTCGCGGCAAGAACTTTGGTAGGAACCTTTTTAGCTCTATCCTGCCAATAATGATGGAAGATTATTTCTTTGATCCTTGAATGCGGCCTTGTGCATCGCGATAAGTGGTCTTACCATATCGGTCAGTCGTTGATGTTCCTGTTATTCGACCTTGTGCATCACGATAAGTCGTCTTACCATATCGGTCAGTTGTCGCGGAACCTTGCTTGCGGCCCTGCGCGTCTCGAAACGTGGTCTTGCCGTAGCGATCTGTCTCGGCCGACCCCTGTTTACGCCCAAGCGAGTCGCGATAAATCGTCTTCCCGTAGCGGTCCGTTTGGGCGGTTCCCTGTTTACGGCCAAGCGAATCACGATAAGTCGTCTTTCCGTAACGATCCACCTCAGCCGTCCCCTGCTTGCGCCCGAGCGAGTCGCGGTAAGTCGTCTTCGCCTCTGCAGCAAAAACGCTTCCAGCGCAAATCACTCCAACAACAACTGTTTTAATAATCACATTCATTTTTACTCCTTTCTATTTTATATACGTCTACATTAGGAGCATCTTACGCAAAAATCTGACAAAGAAATTATCTCAACTCGCATATTCCTCACCAAGTGCACACATAATATTCGTGTCATCTCTCATTTTTTCCATTGAACACGCCTAATCATTAAACTCATAAGATGGAAATGTATTATAACATATTCGCCCTTTGAATTATGGCAACCTTAAATTTGTTATTTTGCGAAGGTGATAAAATCATATCATCTTAATTTTGGTATAATGTACCTCACAGATATGACAGACAAAAACGGAGGTAAAAACCATGGAACTTAAAGGCTCAAAAACAGAAAAGAATCTTTGGTATGCGTTTGCCGGCGAATCGCAGGCACGCAACAAATACGACTACTTTGCCTCAAAAGCAAAAAAAGAAGGCTACGAACAAATCGCAGCAATCTTCCAGGAAACAGCTCTCAACGAAAAAGAACATGCCAAGCTCTGGTTCAAGGCGCTTGACGGCATAGGAGACACTCCAGCGAACCTTCTCGCCGCAGCCGCTGGCGAACACGAAGAGTGGACTGATATGTACAAGCGCTTCTCAGAAGAGGCGAAGGAAGAAGGCTTTGAAAAGCTCGCTTACTTGTTCGCTAAAGTTGCAGAAGTAGAGAAGCACCATGAAGAGCGCTACCGCAAGCTCGCCGCAAACATTGAAAAAGGCGAAGTCTGGGTGCGCATTGGCGAGAACCGCTGGCAGTGCCGCAACTGCGGAGCGATTGTTGAAGGCGAAAAGGCGCCTGAAAAGTGCCCCGTCTGCGACCATCCTAAAGCTTACTTCCAGCTGGAAGCCAACAACTTCTAAGTTGCGCATTTGCGCGCGAAGCTCAGGCAAGGGCGTCTAAAATCGCCTCCCTCGTTATAGGCTTGCCCTTCGCGCGCAAAACGAATATCCTCGTCACAAGGGCGGATTCAAAATCAGAAAGACATACTCCGTCCTTGCGATCCTGCAAAATCCGCAGGAGATCAGCCGAAGTCAAAGAGTATTTCTGCTCGCGGCGCGGCAGAAAAACATCTGTCAACTTCATCGCAAAAATCGTCAACGGCTTGAAAAGCAAGGCGAACACCTCGTATGTGTCTGCGAGCATAAGAATCCGTCGCAAGGGCCTTGCCGCACACAACATCTTCGGCATGAATTCCGCACAGTAAAGCAAAATAAACGACACCATAAAACTCCATAGCGCAATGGCGCGGGAGTTGTCGCCAAAAAGCTCAACTGAAAGCGCGGCCGTAGCAGAGGAATAACCAACATTCATGATATTATTCCCTATAAGCAGCGTAGTCGTGGTTCGAGCCATGTTTGAAAGCGCCTTTTGAACTTTAGCAGCCTTACGCCCGCCTTCACGCGAAAGATGTAGAATACGCTCGCGGCTGACAGAAAGAAAACCTGTCTCTGCCCCTGAGAAAAAGGCTGAGCCCGCAAGCATAGCGAAAGCGGCGATAAAAAGCAGCGCGACTATCATTCTCCATCCTCCTCCGTGCGTTCTACAGCCTCATCGGTATCTGCAATTATTTCTTCATCAGTATCAGCCTCGGGTCGCGAAAGAACTTCAAGCTTCACCACATCCACCCGCCTCTTCCTGCGGCGCAGAACCGTGACGCGACAACCGTCGGCCTCTATCTCCTGCCCGACATGAGGGACTCTCTCAGCGTGGAATTGCACCCAGCCTGAAATACGGTCAGCGTCCTCCGCTTCAAGCTCAAGCGAAAGAACGCGATTTACTTCATCTAACGATACACGCGCATCTATCTCCCATACATTCGGCCCTTTGTGCAGAATCTGCGGCTCCTGGTCGGGATGGGCGAAAACGCCTGGCCCGAAAATAACTTCGAGAATATCATCAGGCGAGATAATGCCCGCTGTGCCACCATACTCATCAAGCACCACAGCAAGAGGCTTGCGGCTCTTGGCAAAAGTAACGAGAAGATCGTCAAGCGTCACCGTCTCAGGAACGAAAAGAGCATCTTCCACATTGCCAGTCTCCCGGCTGATAATCCCTTCTATGGCATCAGCCGTGCGGTTGAACACGGGCAAATGGCTGTGCCTTGCGGTTGCAAGAGTTTTTTTGCGGAACTCTTCCGGGCGGTCAAGATCATATCCTTCAATATCAACACGAGGAATCATCTCATCGTTGGCGCACAATTCCGAAAGCCTAAGCACCCCTTCCACCATCTCAGCATCGCGAACTGACACCTCGCCGTGTTCGGCGGCATTTTCCATCACTGAAACTAGCTCGTCATCGGAAAGAGCCCTTCTCTCCCTGGCAAGTGCAAGCGCGAACGCTTTTGAAGAAAATCTCAACGCCGCATTGAAAGGAAGGAATACGGCTCTCCAAAAAAGAAGGAGCCGCGCATAAATGGGTGCGATCTCTTCCGTGTATTTAAGTCCGATGCGCTTGGGCGTTATCTCGCCGAATATAAGAAGAAGGACTGTCATAACCGGCACGGCGAGCCACCCGCATCCGGGCAAGAGAGCGGCTAAAATACGATAGCCGATTGTTGCGATTGCAAAGTTGACGAATGTATTGCCTACAAGCAGCGTTGAAAAAAGAACTGCCTGATCGGCAAGACACTTGCCTATCATTTCATCAGCATTTGAAGAGCGGGAACGTATCCTTGCTCTCTGCGCACCAGTCAGAGACAATAAAACTGTTTCAGCGCTCGAAAAAAAAGCTGAAAGAATGAAAAGAACAGGAAGGAGTATATACAGAACCGTCACGCTATTCGAGGCTCCAGATAAGTATCGCCGATGCGGCGGCGGAGACATCGTTTGTTCCTGAAAACCATCGACCGTCGCTTTTTTGCGACGAGACAACTTTTATCGCGGCATCCGTGCGGGAAACTCCGTTCGTAAGGCCAAACACTTCAAATGAGAGGCGAGAGCCTTTTGAAAGAGCATGCGCTTTTGCGACTTCATTCGAAGGAGCAAGCGACAAAGCCCTGTCGACCTCATTGCGCACGGACGGCTCAAGCACATCCTCATCTACAAGAGGTTGTGCGTAGATTACCACTGCGATAATAAAAGCCTTAATCATGCGAAAGCTTTAATTTGCCCAATCAGCATCGTACTGCGCCTGCTTCGCGGTGTTTCCTGCAGGATCGATGACGCCGACGAAAGAGACGCCATTACCGCTATTACCCGTTCCGGTGTTCTGCTTAAAAACAAGAAGGTAGTTGCGATAGCAAGTCTTCTCAAGCGTGGGGCAACGCGGCGCACTTTCGAAAAACTTCGTCGTGGCTTCGCAATCGCGCCCGAGCCCAAATACGTAAAGCTTGGCGCATATCCCCTTCGAATAGTAAGTGGAAGGATCGGTATCGCTAAGCCCGCTCACATTATAGGTCGAGGCGTAATCAAGCCCCAAATCGCGGTAAATCGACTCGCAAGCGGCAGGGTTGAGAATAGCTACAGCTGAGCCGTTCGTCAGGACGACGGGGTAGCATGCGCTCAAATCGGCGCGATGGCCAGGGCCGCCGCCCGTGGAGCGAAGCCCCATCTGCGTGCGATAGATGCTAGATTCCCAATTAAGGCCGCTCGCCTGCGCATTTGAATAATTGTGGCGCGAAACGATACTCACGCCAGCGTCTTTCAATGCAAGAACATCAGTCTCCGTCAAATAGTAAATGCAAAGTTTAGCCGGAGTTTTTGTTCCTCTCGACGTTGTCGCCTTTGCTAAAAGCTCAAGCCCTGTATTACTCTCGTGCGCATCGGCGACGGCCGCGATCTCGCCCGTGCCGACCCCATTTGCGTTGACGACATAAGACGTAGATTTAATTCCGCAGTAAATTCCAGGAACAATTCCGCCGGCGCCATCATACCACGCGTCCTCGCAACGGTACGAGCCTTCCGGCCCTGTAGGGTCGCCGCCGCCTGCGGCGGAATCAACGAGAGACTCGATATACGCAAACATTCCGCGACACGTGCTCCCTTCAATCCTCGCAAGCTCAGTGTTTATCGTGCGCGTAATATTTTTAATATTTGAAACGTTAACTCTCCTTGAAGACTCTTTGCGCACATCGGAGAATTTTCCAACCGCTATTGTAGAGACGATTGCTATAATAGCAACCACCAATATAAGCTCGATAAGAGTAAAGGCATCACGCGTTTCTTTCATATTGTACTCTCCTAAAGTTAAAGATTCTTAATCGCCATCTGGGCGGCGCGCACAGTATTGCCGCAGCAGTCGAGAACACCCGCAAATTCTGGAATGATTGTCTCAATCGATCCAGCACCAATTTTTCTGAGCCTGAAAAGAAGGATATAACGCGAATAATACTTCTTGTGAATGTACGTAGAATACGGAACTGATTCCAACCCCGCATTTGCGTTGCCGATAATAGAGCAAAGATCGTTCAGACCGAACGCGATAAGAAGACCGCCCTTTGAATCGACTTCAGAGCGCACATCGCTTTCCGCGTAAACTTCATTCCAATTCTTCGTAGACAAATATTCCTCACCAAGCGTCTGATAAATGGTGCGACCAAGATGCGACGCAGGAGAGATTGCCGCAACCAAGAGGCCGTTTGTCATGCTCTTCGTGATACATGCGGCATAATCAGGATCAAGGCCATCTGATGCGCCAGGAACCGTGCCGTCGTCTCCGCGTGAATATCCGCTGAATGAAGGATATCCTTGTGCCTTTTCATAGTGGCGGACAACATACTTAAGCCCGAGCTTTTCGCTGAAAGCCTTGGCTTCAGAGTCATTAAGATTGTAAAGACAAAGAAGCTCACGCAAAGACGGATGAAGGCCCTCGTTTTTCTCCGCAACGAAAGCAGGGTCTAAAGTGCCGAGGTCGGACGGCCCTAAATAAAGCGTCTTCTCGTTGATTGTCTGAGGCGTAAAATCAATCCTATCGCCAGATGAAACTTGACCGCCCTGCTCGGCATCTGCAGAACAGTCTGCATAAATTAAATTATCAAGCCTATTGAGAAAGCCGCCTGCAACAAGAAACGAACTTACCGCACGCTCCACAGCCTTCTGGTTTGCAAGAGACACCTTGCGGGCGGCAGCCTCCTTCACACCGCCCACCTTAGAAACGGCAAGCGTTGAAATGATTGCGACAATCGCAATGACCATCAAAAGCTCAATGAGCGTAAAACCCTTTTTCATTTTTTCATTTCGTTTGTATTTTTTCCTTTAGTTGGCATTAGATTAAACGTCACCGCAATCATTTAAGTTCAGTCTATCAAATTTTTCGCATCCTTTTCTATAGTGCGCTCTTTTATCTCTCCCGTCTTTTCATCACGATGCGTCATCATAGACCCTCTCGCATCGCGTGCAGGGTGGGCGGAGAGAGCCTCAAGAAGTTCCTTTGACGCCTTTCCGCCTTCAAAGGGCGTCATGATAACGAAAGGCCTTATCAAAACTACAAGCTCCGTTCGCTTCATAACCTTTTCCGTGCCGCGGAAGAGCCAGCCTATCAAAGGTATTGAACCTAAAAAAGGAGTGCGGTAGTATCTATCGGACTCAACCTCATTGATAAGCCCGCCCGCCATAACGGCCATCTTGTCTTTTGCGACAAACGTTCCTGCAAGAGAACGCGAAACGACGTATTCGATCTCCTTGTTCTCGCCTTTGCCGCCAGTAACAGGAATGGAAACCTTCTCGGGGCTGATGGAGGAGTTTTCCTGCAGAAGGCGCAGAGTAACAGTCCTATCGGAGTTTATGCTCGGCGTGATAAGAAGCATATTGCCGACATCCTTCCGCTCGATTTCAACAGTAGGCTCGGTGTTTTCAATAACACCCTGCGTCGATGTCGTCTCCCCAACAGTCCAGCCGGTGACGATTGGATATTCCTTGCCGTCAAAAATGCGAGAGACTTCATTATTCGCCGTAAGAAGAGTAGGCGTTGCAAGTGTCTTGACCTTTCCATCTTTCTGCATAAGTTCGATCTTCGTGACGAGATCGGAGCTTAATGTCTTAAACGAAAAAGTGGGCGAGAACGAATCCATTGCCGCGGACGCCGTCTGGGCAAGATCGGCAAAAAGATTATCGTCCTTTGATCCGCTAACCGCCCCTGACTTACCATTGAAAAAATACTGGAACGATGCCGTAAAATCGTCGGTGATATCAAGTTCAAGAACCTTCACCTCCATGAGCACCATTGGGGTGGGGACATCAAGGCGCTTTACAAGAGAGCGTATTTCATCCATAATCCTCACGTCGCTCGTTCTTACGATAAGCATATTGTTCTTGCGCGAAATCGAAACGAATATGTTGGCAGGACCAAAAAGGCTCCCCGCCTTCGCCCGCTCGAAAAGATTCGTGTTTCCCGCTTCAAGCGCGCCGTCCATCGTCTTCGCCGCTGCAGCGGAAAGCGAGAACTGCCCCGTGCGCGGGAATTTGCGCCTTGACTCGAGCCTATCCCATTGCGAAAGCCGCGAAAGCGCATCGCCCCTGCTGAACGAAAACATTCCTGCGCCAGAACGGGAACCCGACGATGAAGAACGCGGAGACTGCATTTCCATGAATTGCGAATTACCGTTCTCCTCTATTACGCGAAAACGACGGAAGCGGCGTGAAAGATCGTACTCGTCATCCTCTTCAAATTCTTTTTCGCCGAGCGAAAGCAATGTCCTTTCAGGATAAAGGCTGTAGATGGCGGAGGCTACCTCAAGAACGTTTGGATAAAGGAGCGTGAAAGTCTCCGTTGTCTCCTCCCTGAATGTATTTAAATTTTCAGCATACTCCTCCATCGTTGTTATGCGGATTAACTTCCCGCCCTTCTCGCTACGATACCAAAGCCCTCCGGCCCTGCAAATCTCTTCAACAGCCACCTCCGCCGTTACATTACGCAAGAACATAGAGACTTTTTTCGACGCGGTCTTATCGGACGAGGCGATATTAACTCCCGTCTGATCTGAGAGAAGGCGCATTAACGAGCCCATTGAAACGCCATCACATTCAAGATAGCGCAAGAAATTCTCCTCAATCTTATCAGGAGCTTTAAGCGGAGTGTAGGAGCCGGGAAGAACTGCTTTTTTCTCCTTTGAGGAAGTTTTAAACTCAATTCCGCTCTCGCTAACCTTCTCAACGGAAAGGGAGACTCTTACGCCGTCGACGCTCTCTCTTAAAACGCTGCCTTTTCTGACAACCTGCGCGCTTTGAGCATTTCTGCCCACAAGCGCCGCGCCGTCCCCCGAACCGCCTACGACAAGCGCGTAAAGCTTAAGCGTCCCATCGCCTGCAAGGCGAGTGCGCAAAGCATCCGCCATAGCGTCAGTCGCCGCAGTAGGATCTGCCGCACTCGCGATGAACGAAAGCAGAATTGCCGGAATGAATATTATTTTATTTTTTGTTTTCATGATACACCTGCCATAGCAAATATCGCCGTAAAAAAAGCGATATAGACAAAACCTACTATGAGCCCTGTAACGACGATCACAACAGGCTCTATCAACATTCCAAGGCGTTTGACCGCCACTGAAAGAAGCATCTCATGAAGACGCGCCGTCTCGCCGAATGTTTCATGGAGCGCGCCGCTCGCCTCGCCGACCGCCGCCATGTGGCGAAGCATCGGAGTGAACTCAGGTGCTTTTTCAAGCGCGGAGGCAAGCGATGCGCCTGAAAGAACATCATCATGCGCCGAAAGAACGCGGCGCTTAAAACGCGCATTGGAAAGAATCCCCGCGCCTGTGGCAAGCGCCTCAAGCAGCGTCACACCCGACTCAGTCATAATCTGCATGGACCTAGCGAAAAGCGCCGTTCCAGAAAGACGAAGAATCCTGCCCGTTACAGGAATGTGCAAAACCGCGGCATCCTCAATGTCTCGCCCAGATTTATGCATGCGCACGGCAAAATAAACGGCCGCCGCCGCACCTGCCCACACAGGAATATAAAGACCGTTTGCCGAAACCCATTCCGATATATCTACGAGCGAGCGCGTAATTCCAGGAAGAGAACCGCCGCCATCCTCAAGAAACGCGGCGATTTTGGGAATCACGGCAAGAACTAAATACGTGCTCACACCGATTGCCGAAAGGAGCACGACAAACGGATACATAAGAGCATTGATGACAGCCGTCCTGAGATTGCGCCGCGCCTCAAGCTGGTCTGCGGCGCGGGATAAGGTAAGAGCAAGCTCTCCCGAACGCTCTCCAACTTCACTTAGCCGCACCACGACAGCGGAAAACTTGCGCGGCTCGGCGGAAAGAGCCTCGGCAAACGACCCGCCGGCAAGAACTCTATCGGAAATACGCATCCACATTGCGCGTTCGCGCGGCGAAGACGACTGCTCCGCCAAGGTGCTCAACCCTTGCAGAAGAGCGACGCCGCTTTTCAACATTGATGAAAGCGCCCTCAGCGCCGTCTCGATATCGAAGCTTGTGACTATTTTCAGCCAAGACGGATGCCAGAGCGGCGGAAGAGACGAGCGGCTTTCCTGCACCTCTTTAATTTCGAGGACAAGGAACTTTTCTCTGCGCAGATCACCTGCCAAACTTTCGCGCGAAACGGCAGAGCGCCTTAAGACGCGTGTGGCGCCTGCAGTATCTCTAACTGTTGCCGCAAAAGTTTTCATTACGCCTCAACCCTCATCGCCTGTGCCTCGGTAATAATTCCGGAGAGAAACTTCTCCCTTGCCGATTCCGCAAGCGAGACGAAGCCTGACGCCACTGCGGAAGATAGAATCGCCTCTTCAGACGCACCGTCTGCAATAAGACGCGTTGTTTCCGCATCTGGCTTGAAAAACTCAAATATCCCCGTTCGCCCCTTAAGCCCCTTGCCAGAACATAATGCGCAGCCTTTTCCTGCGCATGCGCGGCAGATGGTGCGCACAAGGCGCTGAGCGATGGAAAGGCTGAGAGTTGCGGAAATCAGATGGTTGGCAAGCGACATGTTTCTTAGACGCGTAACTGCCGCGACAGCGCCGTTCGCGTGAAGGGATGAAAGAACAAGATGCCCGGTAAGGGCCGATTTTACCGCAACATCAAGAGACTCCGCATCGCGTATCTCGCCTATCATCACAACATCTGGGTCATGACGGAGAATCGACTTCAAGGCCTTAGCAAAATTGACCTTGTCGGAAGAATCGACCTCGGCTTGAGAGACACCGGGAATTTCGTATTCTACGGGGTCCTCAACCGTCATAATATTTTTCGGCTCTCCCTTCAGTATCTCCGCAATAAGAGCGTAGAGCGTAGTAGTTTTGCCAGACCCCGTAGGCCCCGTCAGAAGAACGAGCCCCTGCGGGCGCGCAAGGATAGCGTCGACTATGGCTCTTTGAGACTGAGAAAGCCCTATATCATCAAGCGAAAACCTCTCTCCGCCAGTTTCGAGAAGGCGCAATGTGATACGCTCTCCGTGGCGAACGGGAAGAGTCGCCATACGAATATCGAGTGGACTTGAAGCCGATGAGGCGGGCACATTCATCCGCCACGTGAAGCCACCGTCCTGCGGAGCGCGTTTTTCCGCAATATCCATCGCCGAGAGAACTTTAAGCCTTCCTGTCAGCGCACCCTGCATGGAAGAAGGAATGCGCAAGACCTCTTCAAGCTCTCCGTCAATCCTGAATCTGACGCGAACAAAACTTTCAAAAGGATCAAAATGCACATCTGATGCGCGCATCAGAAGGCCTGCACGCAAGATGCGGTCGACAAGCGCGACAGGATCCGTTATCCGATCGACATGCGAAAGAAGATCAGCGGCCGAGAGCATTGAGCCTCCCTTTTAGAAGTTCGGGATTTTTCGTCACCGCCATTGCGCAGCGCTCTGAAATGAGCGAGGCGGAAAGAAGTTCAACCAAAGATTGGTCAAGCGTACGCATACCGAAGGCCCTGCCGGTTTCTATGATTGAATAAAGCTGCTGCGAGCGGCCTGTAGCGATGAGATTTGCGCTTGCAGTGTTGTTCACGAGAATCTCGCAGACGGGATAACGTTTGCCGCCGTCGATCGAAGGGATCAAATGCTGCGCGCAAATGCCGCGAAGGACGAGCGATAGCTGATGGCGAGCGCCGTCCTGCTCCTCCGCCGGAAAAACTGAAATTATTCTCTCTATCGCGCCTGCACAGTCTCCCGCATGAAGCGTGGCAAACACAAGATGCCCCGTTTCTGCAGCGCGAAGAGCCGTGCGGACAGTGTCGACATCTCTTATTTCACCAACGAGAATTACATCAGGATCTTGGCGGAGCGCTTCAACAAGAGCAGAATTAAAACTTACTGCATCGCGCCCGATCTGGCGCTGATTTACAAACGACTTTTCCGATTTATGGACATACTCAATAGGGTCCTCAAGCGTGATAATATGCCCGGCGCGGCTTTTGTTGATAGCGTCTATCATCGTGGCGAGAGTCGTAGACTTGCCTGAACCAGTAGGCCCTGTTACGATAACAAGACCATCGCGCTCATCGCAAAAGCCTGCGATTCTTCCCGGCAGCCCCAACTCTGAAAAAGAACGAAAAGTAGAATCGAGCCTGCGGATGGCGACGGCATGCCGCCCCGACTCCCTGTAAACGTTGAACCTGTAGCGCACACCCGCAGGAGAAGTCAGCGCCCCGTCGATGGAGCCTTTCTCCATCAGCATAAGCCGGACCTTCTCCGTTCCGCCGGGGCTGCCGAGAGGCAAAGTAAAAAGCCCCAGCTCCGTGGCGATGGCATCAGTCATTCTAACATCAAAAACAGAGAAACCTCCCCTTTCCACAAGCGAGCCGTCAATTCTGAAGCGCGGCTGATAGCCCGCCGTCAAATGAAGATCGCTTGCGCCGTATTCTTCGCAAAGAGAAAGCAGATTTTCAAGTATGGGAGACATTTACTTAGCCTTTAAAAAATGATGGTGATTGAAATCAGCGACGGCGGTGCAAAGGAAACGGATACTGGGATGGCCGCCTTCTTCGCCGAATTTATTTTATCAAGAGCGCGGATAACATCTGAATACGCCCCCTCCAGTTCCCAGCATCGCGCTGCCGGAGCTTGGCGCACACCGGCCGCGGTCAACTGAGCGGCAATATTTTTATCGCACTCGGCTTTCACACAGCGGACCACACGAAGAGATGATGAGATGAAAACCTCCGAAAGCGCGCGCACGCGCTCCGCTTCCGATTCAACCTTATCAGCCTTGATACATGATTCGGGAGAAGCAAGGCTCTTCTCAGCATCTCTCTCGGCGCGAGCGCCTTCGACTGCTCTGCGAATCTTCGACATTTCAAAATCGAAATCCTCTTCTGCGACAAGCGTGGACAATTCTTTTTCCAAAGCTGCTAAGCGTGCGGAAGAAGCATTTCTCCAGAAGTAAAAATAAAGCGCCGCCACCGCTAAAGGCAGAACGAAAGAAATAAATACAATATCTTTTGTCCGCACCTCAATCATGCGTCACCTCGCAATCAAACTTCGCCGTCGCTTCCTCCGCGCCTGAAACCGTAGAGCCGGGGCTGACCCTCCAGCCTTCCTTTGCCGCCGAGCGGGAGAAAGAGGCCATAACATCAGTCGCCGCCGATGCCGAAACTGCAGTGGCATTTATTTTAAACTTAAATGGCACCTTACTTTCAAGAGCCGTCACAACGGCCTTGCCGTCACACGAAGAGGCGAGTGCGCCAAGAACTTTCAGCCATGCGCCGCGCAAAGAAGAAACTCTTTCCTGGGCGGCGATGGCGGCGGCGCGGGCGGCTTTAAGCCGCTCCGTCTCAGCACGAAGGGCACTTTCCTCACGGCGCGCCGCTTTTATCTTAGCGTCAAGGCGCGAGCGGACTAACCGTTCACTTTCCAATGAAGCAAGCGAACGGTTGAGAATTATTGCATCCGCGGCAATAAAGGCAAGAATCAAAACGCCTATAACAGAAAGAACCTTGATGTGACGCTTTCCTGAAATCGCCTTCTTGCCGATGCGTTTGCGAACCGCGACGTTGTAAACTGCGACCGACGGGTCATCTCCTTCGACCTGCTTAAAATCAACTTCCGCTTCTGACGCGGGGATAAGCGAAACAGGCTCAACTTCATAAGCGAGCGCCATCTCGATTTCTCCCCGCGACAGCCCAGAGACTTGCACACTAGCCATCCGAACCTGAGTGCGAAAAGCCATAGGGTCGTCCATAACAGATTCTACGCCATTTTTCTTCATGGAATTTTTATCTCCATCATATTATCTCCTGGCAGAACCTCCACAAGCTTAATTATCGGCACGGACGAGCCCGCCACGGTGGCTGTAACAATTCTGCTTCCGGGCGTAAGGCCCTCGAACTTATGTTGCGCGAAAGCAGAAACGGTCTTTACTCCACCCGTTATCATCCCTTCGCATGGCGCATACCACGCAAGACGAACATCACCCGAAAGGCTCGGCCCCGTCGCCCATAGTGTCAAAGTGCACGAAGGATAGTTGCGCGGCAGAAGAGAAACTGACTTCCTTTCAGACGCGCGGCCGCGCGGGCCGTAGTGAGATACTGTAGCGGCAAAAAGTCCATTCGTCAACGAAACGCGCTCCAATTTCGCGTCATCCTCCGTCTCTATCGCATTTCCCCACGGGTCTCTCAAACGCAGCGCACCCGTCTTCATGCGCAAATAAGGGCCTCGCCATCCAGAAGGAACATAAACAGAATCGTCAGCAATTTCGGAAGAGACGCCTTTGACAAGATTTGATTGAGAAGCCCGCATTACGCGATACTCTGGGAGATTAGCCGGGCGCTCCCACAGCTCGCTCAACGTGCCGTTCGTCGCGCAGACAGGCCTTCCCGTATCGGAGAGGAACGCCAATGCCGCCTCGCGGATATCATCAAGCTGGCGGTCCGCCGCGGAAACAAGCTTCTCATCGTGCACACGCGAAACTTCGCGCACCGCAAGATGAGTTGTCAGTGCGATTACAAGGAGCACTACGACAAGTTCAAGAAGAGTAAAAGCGCGTTTCATTCCTCCCCCTCGTCAGTATCGTTGCGTCTTAAAAACAGAACTATATCATCACCCCTTGCAGAGATATCAGCCCCTTCCCTTCCTGCCTGGCGAGAAAGACGCTTGAATGAATCGCTCCACGCACTTTCCCACTTATTCGTCAAATTCAAAGCAAAACAAGGAGTGGAAAGAATTCCATCAGGGCCTGCCGAAACGACTCTCGAGTAATTAAAGCGCATTTCATCGCTCACATCTGCGCTGCGCCCCTCAAATGCCTGGGCGGGAGGAATCTGGAGAACGTATGGGTTGCCCCACGGATCGGCTAAAGCAGGCTCGCCAGGGAAACCGTAGACTGAACATCCGCCAGAGCCAGAGAGAATCTCATCCGGGAGGCGCAGCCCATTAAGCGGAGGGAAGAATCCACGCGCTGCAAAAGTGGAATCTCCCTTGTATCTTACTGCTGAGGCTACAGGGAAATCGCTCAACCACGCTCTGATGTACGGACCGCGCCAGCCTCTTTGAGCCTCATTATCCCATTCAAGAAACTTTCTTGCATCAGCCGAACCGACTGGATTTTCAACTCTCAACTCATCATCTACACGAAAGCCTGCCTTATATATCTCTTCAGTATCAAGCGCGCCAAAAAGATTCGTGGGCGTCATCAGATTTGCAATGCGCAGATAACCTAAAGAAAACCCAGGTATTCCACGCATATCACACAAATAGCCAGAATCTAAAGAGATAAAAGCATCACGAAGCGTAACCAGATCGCGTTCCGCTGCGGAAATTTTAGCCTTCTCCACTACACTCTGCACTCTGGAAACGACAAGCACAGCGATAATCGACAAAATCGCAACAACAGCAACGAGTTCTACTAACGTGAAAGCGTTGCTGGCCTGACGAACCTTTCCCCTCATCAAATACTTTAACGAAGCAAAGGCTCTAAAGGTTCAATCTGCCCCAAACTTGATTATCCATTCGTCAACCGACCCGAACATCGGATGGCAATTCGAATATACGTTGTCAGATTCTTTCCATGTCTCCCAAAGTGTGGTAGCCCCACGCTCCAACATGTGAAGGAAGCCAGGAAAGCCTTTATGAAGAACAATTTTCCTCGCCAGATCAACACGCCCATTTTCAGATAATGCAAGAAGCATATAGCGCGTTGAAAATATGCCCGTATGAGGAGCGCAACCTTTTGACTCTACAGCCTCTACGAGCTTTGAAAAAGCAGCTGCTCGCTGATCTTCGGGGATCAGATCAAGATAAATGCCTATCGCCTGAGCAGACTGTGTTCCGTTTGCGACAACGCCGCCTTTGACGTATTTTGAGGCAAAAGCCGCGCGAATCTTGCGAGAGATGGAATCAAACTCGCGCGCATCATCCTTTAAGCCAAGCCGTTTCGCGAAGGACGCCGTCAACGAAACGAAACGACACCAATGGGCCGTTGCCGTAACATCGTTCGGAGCGCGCTCAAGGGCTTCATGATCTCCTATGCATTGCGGAATTATTCCGCTCGGACACTTGGCATTCACGAGCCTCACATACCTTGCACACACAGGATAATAATCAAGCGCACGCTTGTCATTGTAATGACGAAGAACTCCATCCATCAGTTCCGGCACGGCAAGCGTCCACGAAATGGGACCTGAGCGAGCTCCAAATCCGCAGTCGGCAATGCCTGTATACGGAGCTGTTTCAGTAATCCAACCGTCATCCTTCGCCTCATCCGCGAAGTCACGAAGAATTTTTAGATATATCTCGCGCATATCATAATTGAGCATATACGCCTCATAAGTCGCAACAATATCGCCGCCGTAACCGAGACGTTCGCGGCCAGGACAATCCGACTGAACACCGCCTATCAAATTTGCCTTGAAAGTGCGAAGACATATCTCATGAAGCGCCTTGAGATTTGGATCTGAGATTTTCACATTCTTTGAAACTTCCGCCTCGTTCGGCAACATAGAAATTACACCTCGCTTCGCGGATGAGCCTAAAAGGAGATTCTTCGCCCCGCGAATCTCGGCATAGCGAAACACATGCCACGTAAATGGAGGAGAAAATCTCTCTCCATCTCCCGCTTTCTCAGCCTCGCCGCTGCAAATATAAACATCGCGCTGAGCCGCTATGTCAGGCGCGCCCGGACCGCCGCGGCCTCGGCGTTTAATCTGCCCGGCCGTTTGAGTCAGCACATTGACCGAGCCATCAGCGTTGAGTCGCTCGCCATAAAGAATCTCAATGCGGGTGCCGCGCTTTTCACCTTTGAAAACAAAAGAGGGGACGGCAGAGGCATTCACTCCGAAATCCACTACCTGCACGTCGCCTTTCCCGAGCGCGCGCACCTTGCCCTCCTGCATTTCAATTATGCGCGTCTGCGGATTTGTTTTCGGCCACTCAACAATCTCTCCCTTGGGCCCAGCAACCGCAGCAGCGTTTTTCCAGTCGGCTTTTTCGGGAAGCGTCGCGTCGATTTCCGTTCCGAGATAAACGCTGTTGCGGATAACGTTTGTCTCGCGCCATTTCCAGACGAGAGGATTTTTCACGCCATCGATGGAAAGCTTAAAAGCAGGCCTTCCGTGCGCCATATTTTTTCGGAAACAGATTGAACCCCAGAACCTGAGCGGCAGAAGATTGTAAAAGCCGTTGCCAAGGCGGACATAGATCGTATTGACGGCAGGATAAGGCTTTAAAGGAGCTCCTCCCTTTACATCTTCCGAAGAGACTTTTAGCGGCCCGAACGTATGCGAATATACCGTTTTATCATAGACGCTCCAGAGAGTGTGAAGGCCGCTATCTTCCGTGAGGAAAAAGTCCTTGCCGATTCGCACACTTGCAAAGCCCGCACATGCAAAATGTACGCTTGCCTCTTTCACTCCTTCTGAGAGGACGAACTCGGCCTTAAACTCTGGGGCGCACTCTTTCTCGTACCATGCCGCCTCCTCGCAAATGGGGCGGCCGTCACC
>JAHBAE010000068.1 GCA_018384485.1 Kiritimatiellia bacterium | reverse complement strand
CTTATAGACGATGGAAACGCGGTTGGTGTCGGAAGAGAACCCTGAACCTTCTTCTGAAATATCATTGGCCACGACAAACTCAAGCCCCTTTGCTCGACATTTGCGCTGCGCTTCACTAATGATATTTTGCGTTTCCGCCGCAAACCCTATGAGCTTGGCAGGCGGAAGAATCTTACGGCGCACTTGGGAGTTTACTGTTCTTAAGACATCAGGATTGCGAACAAGCTCTATCACATTGCCCATCTGATGTTTTTTAAGTTTCTGACGAGAACATTTCTTCGGCCTCCAATCGGCAATGGCGGCAGCTGAAATGAGAGCTTGACTTCCGCCCGAAGAGAGCGTTTCACGGACGGCGGCAAGCATATCGCGTGCGGAAACGACATCAATTCTCTTAACGCCTTTGGGCGTGGAAAGCGAAACGGGACCTGCAACGAGATAAACTTCCCAGCCTTTCAAGGCTGCAGCTTCCGCAATTGCAAAGCCCATTTTCCCAGTGGACGGATTGGAAATAAATCTCGCGGGATCAAGGTGCTCGCGCGTGGGACCAGCAGTAACTATAAGCTTAAAAGCCCGTTTTTTCACTGCCAATCCTTTCTTGCTTTTTTTATCAAATTCCACGCTACGTTAATCTCTGCCATTTTGGAGCCCGCTTGAGCGATTTCGTTTTCATCCGCCCCTGCCGCCTTCATTGCATCGGGATGGTACTTTCTCGAAAACTCTCTGTAAGCGGCATGAACAACTTCGTAAGGCGCGTCAGGGCGCACTCCGAGAGTTTTGTAAGCGGCCGACAACTCGTCATCATATAAAATATCTTCGCTGAAAATGCGTGAGGAAACAGAGCGTCGACGCTTGAGAAAAAAACGGTTCTCAAGATAGTCTCCGAGCAACGCACCGACAATCGCGCCTATCCAACTGCCGCGTGCGCCTCCTACAACCATTCCTATGGCAAAGCCCTTCCAGCCCAAATCAACGCCCTTTCGAACCGAAGAGATAAACCTTATTCTCGCACCCCTTAACGAGCCTTACGATATTGGAGCGATGCTTCCAGATTACGAAAAGAGCAATCAGAGTAAGGAGGATGCATTTTGGAATATTATCAACGCCTTTCTCGCCAAGGACCGGAAACCACACCATGACAGCGAGGAATGCCGCAGCGGTGCAGCTGCCGAGCGAAATGTAGTTTGAAAGCGCAAAGACGACTGAAAAAATAACAAACGCACAGCAGACGAGAATAGGAGATAATGCAATTAAAACTCCAAATGTTGTCGCAACTCCCTTTCCGCCGCGAAATTTCATAAACGGAGTAAGCATGTGCCCGACAACGCATGAAACGCCGACAAAAAGCTCATACCCAGGGAGAAATAAAACGGCGGCAAGCGTTGGAAGCGCGCCTTTTAGCACATCGCATGCAAAAGCCAAGAGCCCCCACTTCTTACCGACCGTGCGAAACACGTTTGTCGCACCGATATTTTTTGACCCCACCGTCCTCACATCGATGCCGCGCATGCGGCCGATGAGATAACCGAAGGGAATGCCGCCTATAAGATACGCGGCGAGAATACTGGCTGCGAGAACTATAATTTGCTCATCCATCCGTTTTTACGCCTTTCTTTTTCAAGGGCTGATTGACAACTCATCAGGAACCTGGATGAACAGCCTTACCTCCTGCGCGGCACATAGGACACTCTTCGGCCGTCCACGTTTCAGGAGTTATCTGAAGAAGGGAGAACATCGGGATGCGGCCAAATTTAACTTTGCCGGCGGAGCGGTCGACTAAAAGAACGACACCCGCCACCTTTGCGCCTGCTGCACGAACCAAATCAATCGTCTCCTGAACGCGCCCACCCTTGGTGACGACATCCTCGGCCACGACATACCTCTCGCCCTTTTTAAGTTTAAACCTTCTCATCGCAAGAATGGTATTGGGCTTACCTGTAGCATCGACGCCTTCACCCTGCACCTTTTCGGCAAAGACACATTTAACACCAAGCTCCCTTGCCACCTCGTGACCGACAAGAATGCCTCCTACCGCAGGAGAAATCACGCCGTCGATACGAGAACCGAGTTTACCGCTCTTGACTGCGCGACGCGTAACTTCGCGGCAAAGCTTTTCGGCCGTGCGGGGATGCATAAGAACATTGGCGCACTGGAAATAGCGGTTGGAATGAAGCTTCGAGCGCAATTCGAAATGGCCTTCGAGAAGCGCGTTAGTATCTTTAAAGGCTTTGATTATTTGGGCGTCTGTCATTGTTTTGTTCCTTTCATATCAATGTTAAGAAGTTCTTCACGAGAAAAAAACGGTTTGGGAGCCTCTATAGGCAACTGCGGCAGCTGCGATGGATAAGGCGCGGCCTGCGAAGGAGTAAAAGGACGTTTGGGCCATGGAATAAGCGGCATGGGAGCTGCCGCGGGAAGAAAATTCTCATCTCCGAGAATCGGCCCGCTGACAACCTCAGGAAGAATAACGAGCGGAAGATGCGCCGTCATTCTGCCGCGCAGCTCAGAACCGTCAAGCCATGCGGTCTTCGCCTCAAGAACGGCAGATTCCTCCTGCTGGGGAGTAAGTTGAATGAATGAAACGGGGAAATGCTTGACGCTTACCGCATCGGACGCACGAAAAGAAACAGCCTTAAAAGGAAAGATAAGAAGTACCGCCGCAACGACGACAAAAACAGGCGCAGCTCTTAAAAAATCGGCGGTCGAAAACTTCATTTGTCGATTCCTCCGCTCTTTTCCGCAAAAAGGACCTTCTCAGCCCCGCTCATTTTCGCGAGCGCGGTAATTTTCATAAGCTCGCCGCCGTCAACGCGCCTGTCGCACAAAACGAGCAACGTCTTTCGCTCAGTTCTCGAAACACGCTCCGCAAGCCTTTTTGCAAGGGTGTCGTAGGATGTGGGCTCGGAAAGCACATAACGCGAATCATCGAAGAACACGAAAGTTTCATTTCTCACCGGCATCACAAGAGCCACAAGCTCCGTAGACTCGCCATCCGCGATACCTGCGTCGGGAAGATCAAAAAGAACACCCTTCGCCGCAGTAAAAGTGCCGCCGATTATATAGAACATCAGAATGAGAATTATTACTGAAAGCCATGGCGCGGCAACGGCAAAAGGTTTAAACGCCGGCAGCCCGTAACGCCAGATGCCTTCAGAACGCTCAGGTTTCCAACCCCACGATATCATTCTCAAGCACCCTTTCCGCGAGATGAAAGATACCCGACAATCTGACTTGCCGCCCCTTCCATTTCAACGATGATTCTCTCAAGCCTCACCCTAAGAGAGCCGTACATCACCGTGGTGGCAATAGCGAGCGCAAGCCCGGCGGCGGTAGAAGAAAGAGCGCCCATCGCGCCGTTTAAAAGATCGGCCCGAGAAACGAGCGGCGATGAATTGACATAGCAAACGACATTAACGAACCCGATAACGGTGCCGAGCAGACCAATAGCTGGCGCAACTTGCGCGATAATCGCAAGCGCCGCAAGGCGTCTGTCGAGTCTGCCGACATAAGCGCGGCCTTCTGCATCAACGCTGTCTTTAATCTTGCGCGGGCCGCCTGAAGCATTGCGGATCGCGGCAGAAACGACAGCCGCCGCAGGGGCCGACTCATCTTCACAGATAGCAATAGCCTCCTCATCATTGCCCGAATCGAGAATATTTATCACGCCCTTCATAAAATCGTGGACGTTAATCTGCGCCCGCCTAAGGCCGACAAAACGCTCAAACCAGACAACGAGGGATAAGAGAGCCAACGCCGCTATAACCCACAATACACACCCGCCGAAAAATGTCATAAAAGCCTTCCCTTCTTTGAAATCCTTTCAAGCCTGTGGGCTGCTTCCTTTGCCGCCGGAACATCGCTCGTTGAAACGAGACGAAGTATGTTCATAGCCTGAAAATCTCTTCCGCGCCCCTCGTGATCGTCAGCAAGACGGAATGCCGCGCGCGAAAACGCTGCCTTGGCGGAATCGTCAAACAGAATACCGTTAGCGCGGCCGTCACGATATGAAAGAACTACGCGGGTATAATATTCATCGACAGCTTCTTCATAACGGTTTAATTTTTCAAGAGTCCTTCCGATGCGGAAAGAAACAGTTATTTTTCCGCTGTCGTCAAGAAGCCCGCCGAAACGAAGCGCCCTATACGCTTTTAATGCCGCGAGATAGCGGCGGGAATCATCGGCTCCAAGCGCAAAGAGAGCATCTGCAACTAAAAGCTGCGCATGAATACGATCTTCGCGGCCGAGTTTTTCGTCAGACGATATGCGCTCAAGAACTAACAAAGCATCGGTGTAGCGGGCAAGCTCAATGAGCGACTCGCCTTGAACTAAAAGAGCGCCCGTAAGAGCCTGGGATTTAGGATATTTTTCCGCAAGGAGCGTGGAGATTTGAATCGCTATATTATAATCGCCATCGGCAAATGAAGCCTTCGCCGCCCACCCGAGCGCATCTGGCGCGGCAGAAGAAGACGGCGCAACTTGCTCATACGCCTGGAAAAGGTGTGACGACTCCTTCCATTCGCCTTTGTTGAACATGTATTTCGCAAGCCAAAGCGTGGCATCTGCGCGCACACCTTCATCAGGACACTTCTGAACGAGATTACGTACTTTTTCAAGAGCCATTTCATCATGCCCAAGCCCGTAAAGACAAAGCACCTCAAGGTATTGCATTCTGTGCTTTCTCTTCGGATCAGCCTCAGAAACGGAAGCGAACATTTTCCTGGCGTTTTCAAACGCGTATTCTTTAAAGAACTCACGCCCCTTTGTTTCCATCTCCATTATCTCGACGGCGCGCCGAAGTTTGCCAGCAATTTCAATCTCAGGGCAGTCGGAAAGCACCTTACGGTAGCATTTCATCGCCTCTTCCACTCTCTCAAGCTTAGAGAGAGTATCTCCTTGAAGAAGCCACGCATAAGACATCTGGGACGATTTCGGCTTTGCAAGTTTTTGCGCGTTCTCAAACGAAGAAAGAGCATCTTTAAATTTACCGAGTTTTAAAAATGTTTCACCTTGCGAGAGATGGAGATCGGCAGAAAGCGCCTCGGAAGGCCATATCTCCATCGCATCCGCCCAAATGGAAGACGCCGCCTGCCATTCGCCAGAAAGGTTCTTTATGCGGCCTAATTTTAAAAACGCTTCTTTCGCTCCAGGGGTATCAGGAGCCGATTTAACAGCTGCGCGAACTATTCTTTCGCCTTCGGCAAGCGTATTGGGCTTATCGAGAAGCACTTCTCCTAAACGCACACTCACTAAAAGTGCGAAATTAGATGAAAGCGATTTTTTCTGCGCCTGGCGTAAGGCATCAACATCTCCAAGATTTACGGCTGCGATGACAAAGGCTCTGTCAGTAGAATTAGTATCTGTGATTACTTTACGCCAAAGCTCTTCCGCAGCTCCTCTATCGCCCTTCTTTGCGAGCAAATCTGCCTCAAGCATAACTTCTTCGCCCACTTTTCCATCACGCGAGGCCGTTTTAAGGTGCTTCAATGCAGATTCGTAATCGCCTGAAAGCATCGCTTGATAATATAAGTAGACTTCGCCCTTAGGAGAATCGCCCCAACGCGAAAGGATATTCCCTATCTCTTTCCAATTCCCCTCATGCGCATAACTTTCAAGAACAATAAGCTTCGACTCTTCGGAAGAATCCTTGCGCGCATAAAGACGCGCAATATCCCAAAGACCGTCGCGAAGAGCCTCACGAGCAAGTGAGATAGCCGTTTTAACGCTGCCTACTACGCCCTCGTCAGCGCGACTTACGCAGACGAGAGAGAGCATCACAACGAAGATTAAACGGGCTTTTCTCACACTAAATCCCCCATGTAACCCATATCTGAGAGAATACGCTGATTTTTCATCCACCCAGGCTCGACTCTGACCCAAAGCTCAATGTGCGCTTTAACTCCGAACATCTCGCTTACCTCACGTTCGGCCAATTTGCGGACATACTTGATGGTTTGAGCGGCTTTGCCAATCACAATCGGCTTTTGAGACGGGCGATTGACAAGGACATCAACCGTGATTTTCCATACAGGCTTTTCCTGAGAGGCTGATTCATCAATGCTCTTTACGATGATGCCTAACTCATGGGGAATTTCCTGATGCATCTTCGCAAGAAATTTTTCGCGGATTGAATCTGCTATCGCAAGCTTGCGAGGATAATCAGTTACTGTATCTTCGTCGAAAAGAAGTTCCCCCTCCTCGGCAAAATCAAAGAGGAAATCAAGAACATCCTTAGCGCCGCCTTCTGTCGTTGAAATCGACTTTACCCAAAGCGGCCCCGCAAAGCTCTTCTCTTCCTCAGAAGGCGGCGCGAGGGAAAGAGCCTCTTCCCACGCATCATGGAACATCTTCTCGTAGAACGGGGCTTTATCAGCCTTGTTAAGAACGAAAAGCACCTTCTCCGGCTTTTCTTTCGCCACGCGCTGCATCCAGCCGACATCCTCAAGTTGCGGCTCGTCGGATGCGTCAAAGACGACGCAAGTAATATCTGTTCCCGCCGCGCTGCGACGGGCCATCCTATTCATAAGCCGCCCAAGGTCGCCTACCGCCTTGTGAAGGCCAGGAGTATCAAGTAGAACTAATTGACCTCGCGTATCAGAGACGATGCCGCGGATGGTGTTTCTTGTAGTCTGCTCAACGGGGGAGACGATCGAAACCTTCTCCCCCACGAGGGCATTGACGAGCGTCGATTTACCGGCGTTCGTCCGCCCAACTACTCCTACAACGGCTACCTTTGCCATGCTTCGGACAGCCTAATCGGTTTGTTACGGAACAGGGAAATATTTGACGAGGTTCGCCGCATCGCGACGCACACGCGCCTTAACTTCATCGTCGCCGATATTATCAAGAACATCTGCAATCCATGTGCCGATCTTGATCATCTCCGCCTCGTGCATACCGCGCGTCGTGGCGGAAGCCGTGCCGACGCGAATGCCGGAAGTCTTAAAGGGAGATTCAGTATCGTACGGAATCGTGTTCTTGTTGACGATGATACCGGCTTCATCGAGGGCAGCGGCAGCTTCCTTACCGGTGATGCCCTTCGAAGTTTTAACGTCGACGAGGAAGAGGTGGTTGTCGGTGCCGCCAGAAACAATCCTGTAACCGCGGTCCTGCACGGTCTTGCACATGACCTGGCAGTTCTTGACTACTTGCTGCGCGTAGCCCTTCTTCGCCTCGCTCATCCATTCACGGAAGACAACAGCCTTTGCCGCGATGATATTCTCAAGAGGCCCGCCCTGCATTCCGGGGAAGACGGCGCTATCGAGCGCCTTTGCCCACTTTTCCTTGCAAAGCACCATTCCGCCACGCGGACCGCCGAGCGTCTTATGCGTGGTGGTCGTGACGAAATCGGCGTAAGGCACGGGCGAAGGATGCGCACCACCTGCGATAAGACCGGCGATATGAGCCATATCAACCATCATGATTGAGCCCGCTTTATCGCAAATCGCACGGATGCGCTCGAAATCAATCGTGCGCGGATACGCGGAGGCGCCAGTAAGGAGAATTTTCGGCTTAACCTCAAGAGCCATGCGCTCCATCTCGTCGTAGTCAAGCATCTCCGTCTCTTTATTGACGGTGTAAGGAACGATGTTGTAAATCTTTCCTGAGAAGTTCACGGGAGAGCCGTGCGAAAGATGACCGCCCTGATCGAGAGACATCGACATGATAGTGTCGCCGGGATTGATGGTCGCAAAATAAACGGCCATGTTCGCAGCACTTCCGCAGTGAGGCTGGACATTCGCGTGCTCCGCTCCGAAAAGCTCACACGCGCGCTTGCGTGCAAGCTCTTCGGCGGCGTCGACAGGAAGGCAGCCGGAATACCAGCGCTTGCCCGGATACCCTTCCGCGTACTTGTTCATGAGAACGGAGCCAGCCGCCTCGCGGCAAGCGCGCGAAGATGTGTTCTCGGAAGCGATAAGATTGATCTCCGCATCCTCCTGCTTCGTCTGCGCTTCAATAGCCGCAAACACCTCAGGGTCGTCGTACATAAGGCCCGAGCAATCGGAGAGACGCTGCGCACGCTCAATCTTGGCGCGGCGCTTTGCGTGGCGCTCATCCATATCTACAGGAGTTGCGATAAAGGTTTTTGCAATTTCAACTGCATACTGAGGCGAAACAGTGTCGGCACCGATGCAAAGAACATTGGCCCCATTGTGCTGGCGGGTGAGCGTAGCCGCTTCCGTAGTCGCGCAAAGCGCGGCGCGCACATTCTGAAACCTGTTGGCGGCCATTGACATTCCAATACCGCTGCGGCAGATGAGAATACCGAAATCGACAGCTGCAGAAGCGACGTCTTTCGAGACTGCCGCCGCGAAGTCAGGATAGTCGCAGCTCTCCTTGCTTTCAGGGCCTTTATCGAGCACCGTGGCGATTGACGAAAGTTCCTTGACGAGAAGCGATTTTAAATCTACTCCGCCGTGATCTGAACCGATTGCGATCTTCATATTACTCCTTACGTATTTATTTGATTCGTTTTATATTACTTCGTGCTCCATAAGCTATCATATGCCCGTCCAATTCTGAAGAGCCTCTATGCGGTTTTCAAGCGATGGATGCGTCGAAAAAAGCGATGTTTTGCGCCCTTCGGCAATGCCAAAGGCCTTGAGAGAGTCAGGAAGCACTCCTGGCTCGAGATTGCAAAGGCGCCTTAAAGCGTTTATCATAGGCTGCGGAGTACCGAGCAGCTTTGCACTGCCAGAATCTGCCGCGTACTCGCGACGGCGCGAGAAGGCGCATACGATAATCGCGGCGAACAAGCCGAGGACAAACTGCAGGACCAAGGAAATTATTACGAACGCGAGATAATTGTTTTTCCGCCTATCGCCGCCTGAAAGAATAGAAGCCGCCGCGCGAGAGAAGAAAAGAACAAAAGTATTGAGAACGCCCTGAATAAGAGTAAGCGTCACCATATCGCCGTTTGCCACATGGCTGATTTCATGCCCAAGAACGGCCCTCAACTCCTCTTTCGTCATTTGCCGCATAATATCGGATGAAACGGCAACGAGCGCGCTATTTTTAAACGCTCCTGTAGCAAAGGCATTGGCGCTTCCCTCATAGATTGCAACCTCGGGCGTGCTTATATTGGCGCGGCGGGCGAGATCTTCAACCGTTGAGACAAGCCAACGCTCCGCCTCACCCTCGCTACCATCGATTGTGACAGCCCCACAGAAGAATTTTGCGATCGGTTTCGAAAGTAAAAGTGAAATTATCGAGCCTAAAAAACCGTAAACAACGGCAAAAATCGCCAAATGCGCATATTCGGCGCCGATTATTTTCGCAACATCAACTCCGAAAAATGCAATAAGCACGTTCGTAACCAACGAAAGCGCCATTAAAATCGCCAGATTTGTCGCTAAAAAAAGTATTAACCTTTTCATAGTGTGTATTATATCAAACTTTACGTACCTTCAATGGAATCACCCCACTGTGCTTGCAGGGAAAAAAGTGCCTACATTGCGCCCGCTGAAAATAGGCACAAGCGACGAACGCCGCCCGTTCGCAATCCATGTGTCGATGCCGCTCTGAACGGCAGCGCGCACAGCTTTAAGTTTCGACGACATTCCGCCTTTTGAAAGATTGCCCTTCTCTCCTGGACGGACGAGTTTTGAGATATTCCTAAAACCCTTGATTTCAGCAATACGCTTGCCGGAGGCGTCTAAAAGCCCGTCGACTGTCGTCAAGAGAACAAGAGCATCGGCCCTCACAAGCTTGGCAATCAGATACGAAAGCCAATCGTTATCGCCAAAAGTCTGCCCTTTAAGCTCCTCATCGGCAACAACGTCATTTTCGTTGACAATCGGCAGAATCCCAGAAGAAAGAAGCCTTCCGAGAGCGTTTTTAACATTATGCGCACGATTGTGTTGTTCAAAATCGTAATGCGTAAGAAGCAGCTGCCCTATCTGCACGCCATGCTCAGCGAAAAGCTTTTCGTACTGATATATAAACCTCGCCTGCCCTACCGCCGCACACATCTGGATGTCGTTTACGTTTTTAGGACGAGACGAAAGTCCAAGCGCCTCTACGCCAGCGGCAACGGCACCTGATGAGACGAACACAACCTCATGGCCGCTTTGGCGAAGAGAACATATCTGTGAAACAAGCCTCTTAAGCGCGGCGTTGTCAGGCCGCCCCGACTTCGCCGCAATCGCATGAGTTCCTACTTTAACGACAATCCTCATAATCAAAAAACTCCTTAAAGAGCCGCCACCGCTTCAAGCGATGCAACATCAGAAATGCTGAACGCCTCAAGCGAAGGATCGATTTTCTTTACAAGCCCAGAAAGCACCTTGCCGGGACCGAACTCGATAAAGCGCGTCGCGCCCATCTGCTTGGCCATCTCGACATCAGCCGCCCAGTTAGTAGTTCCCGTAACCTGCTCAAGCATAAGAGCGCGGATTTCCGAGCCGTCGGAAGAATGGGGCTTGCCTGTGACATTGGAAAGCACCGGGAACTTCGGAGCGCGGAAAAAAATAGAATCAAGAACGGGGGCGAGCTTCTCGCGGGCCGACTGCATAAAGCGCGAATGGAAAGCACCTGCCGTAGCAAGAGGAATCGCCCTCTTGATGCCAAGCTCCTTAGCGACGCTTGCGGCTGAGGCGATCTGATCTTTCGAACCGCTCAACACCTGCTGCGCCGCGCTGTTGATGTTGGCGACGGTGCAGCCTGATTTCTCGCAGAGGGCGTCAAGCTGCTCCTTCGAAGCGCCGACGACTGCGATCATTCCCGAAGGCTCCGCCTCGCAAGCCTCCTGCATAAAACGGCCGCGCGCTTCAAGGACTTTAAGAGTATCTTCAAAATCAAGGACGCCAGAAGCGCAAAGCGCTCCCCATTCGCCGAGCGAAAGACCTGCCGCGCATGAAAACTCAGCGCCGGTGCGCTTGAGAAACGCCGTATACGCGGCATAGCTCGTAACGAAAATGGCAGGCTGGCAGATATTCGATTTCATCAACTCTTCAGCAGGCCCTTCAAAGCATATTTTCGCCAAATCAAAGCCGAGCACCGAGCCCGCCTTTTCAAAGAAAGATGCGATTTCCTTGTCGGCTTCTGCAAAATCGCGCCCCATACCGGGAACTTGAGCACCTTGGCCAGCGAACATACAGCAGTTTGACATAATTTTCCTCCTTGAGGTTGTGTTAGTTAGAATTTCAATTTTTTTCCTTCGCTGTCGAGACGGCCGCGCATAACCTTTTTAAGCTTGCCCGAAAGAACAGCATCCGCGAGAGGATCTTCGACAAAATCTTGAACTACGCGCTTTACCGGACGCGCACCGAGCGCGCTGTCGTACCCTTTGTCGACGAGAAACGCCTTGGCGTCATCATCGAGAACAAGTTTGACATTTCTCTTGGAAAGGCGCTTCGTGAGCTTCTCAATCTCCATATCAAGAACCTTGGCAATATCATTCCTGTCAAGTTTCTTAAAGACGACCGTATCGTCGAATCTGTTCAGGAGCTCAGGCCTAAATGCCCTTTTCGCCTCGGAAAGAAGCTTCTCTTTAAGAATGGAATAATCCGTGCCGGCATTACTTGCTGAAAAGCCTAATGAATGGCCTTCTCTGGCAAAGTCGAAACCGAGGTTGGCGGTGCAGATGATAATAGTATTGCGGAAATCAACATGCCTGCCCTGCCCATCAGTAAGGCGCCCTTCATCGAGAATCTGAAGAAGCATATTGCATACATCGCTGTTTGCCTTTTCGAACTCGTCAAAAAGAACTACGGAATAAGGCCTGCGCCTCACCTTCTCGGTAAGCTGCCCGCCCTCTTCGTAGCCGACGTACCCGGGAGGCGCTCCTACAAGCCTTGACGAGGAATACTTCTCCTGGAACTCCGACATGTCGATTGAAATAAGAGCTTTCTCATCGCCGTAAACGCGATCTGCAAGCATCTTGGCAAGATACGTCTTTCCTACACCTGTAGGACCTAAGAAAAGGAACGAGCCTATCGGACGGGACGGATCGGAAAGAAAAGCGCGCGAGCGGCGAAGCGCTCTCGAAACGGCTCCGATCGCCTCCTCTTGCCCAACGACAACTCCGGAAAGAGTTTCCTCCATTCCAAGAAGCTTTTCTGTGGTGCTTACGCTGATTTTCTCAACGGGCACTAAACTCATGGAAGAGACAGTCTCGGCAATTTCCTTCTCGCCGATTCCAATAATCTCTTCCGTGTGATCTTTGCGCCACTTCTCAAGAGAAGCGCGAAACTCTTCGCCTTGCTTGCGTAAAGAATCACGCAGCTTCGCCGCGCCATCAAAATCGCCTGCTTCCACCGCCACTTCTTTTTCAGCGCGCGTCTCATCCATCTTCTTCTGCATCTGAGTAAGATACGAAGGCCTTGCGCTTGCATTGGCTCTCAGGCGCGCTCCTGTCTCGTCAATCGCGTCTATCGCCTTATCTGGGAGCTGGCGTGCTGGCAAGTAGCGGGCTGTAAGCTCGGCTGCGGCAGCTAAAGCTGCCGCATCGTATTTTACCGCATGATACTGCTCATACTTCTCAGCTATGCCAGAGAGCATCTCGACCGTTTCTGCAACACTCGGCTCATCGACCGTAACAGACTGGAAGCGGCGCTCGAGCGCGGCATCTTTTTCAATCGACTTGCGATACTCCTTGAGAGTAGTCGCCCCAACGCACTGCAATTCGCCGCGTGCGAGAGCAGGCTTTAAGATATTCGCCGCATCCATCGCCCCTTCCGAACCGCCAGCGCCCACCATTGTGTGGATTTCATCGAGGAAAAGAATTATGTCGCCAGCGCGGTTCGTCTCGTCAATGATTTTCTTCAACCTCTCTTCAAACTGACCGCGGTATTGAGTGCCGGCGACAACCCTTGCCATATCAAGAGCGATGACGCGCTTGGACTGCATCCTCTCAGGAACTTCGCCGCGATGGATCGCCTGCGCAAGCCCCTCAACAACGGCCGTTTTTCCCACGCCTGCCTCGCCTACGAGAACTGCGTTATTTTTTGTGCGGCGCGAAAGAATCTGAATAAGGCGTTTAATCTCTTCCGTTCTGCCTATGACGGGATCAAGCTTCCCATGCCTTGCAAGATCTGTAAGATCGCGGCCGAAAGCGTTTACAGTCGGCGTTTTGCGGGCGTTGTTCTTGGAGGAAGACTTTTCAGCCGCCTCTCCCGCAGGATGCGGCGCGTCTTCATCCTCGAGATGTTCATCAGAAGCGGCGCCCTGGGAGCCTGCTGCTATGAAAGCGGGAAGCGTGGCCCCGGCATTAAAAAGAAGTTGAGCTGCAATATTTTCGCCTTCCTTCAACATCGCAATCACGAGCTGAACAGTGCCCACGGGATTGCCCTTGCCCGCTTCGATGGCAGATAATTCAAGAACTTTTTTCGTACGCGTACTCAGAGGCAGAGGTCCGCGCTGGAGCACGCCATCCATATTCTGGGAAATCATCTGCCTTAAAGACTCAGAAAGCTCGGCAGGATCAAAACCCATGGTAACGAGCCTTTTAACGGCTTGGCAGGACGGGATTGCAAGAAGAGAAAGGAAGATATGCTCACAACCGATGTGGTCATGCCCGAGCTGCCTTGCGCAGCTGGCGGAAGCATTCATAGCGTCAAGCGCGTTTTTTGTAAATGGAATTTTCACAGAAACTTCTCCTCGGCGCGTTCGTTGAGAACGACATCTTCAAATCTACGATTCATTTTATCTGCACGCGCGGCATCGACGCGATCGCGCTCATACTGCTCAAGCATATCCTCACGCCCGGAAAGATCGATGGATGAGAGCATATTTTCAATCTGCTTAAATGTGATGCCGTCAAGCATGCGCTCCTTAGCCGCAATTCTCAGCGGCGAAAGCAAATCAAAGAGCTCGCCAGGAGACAGGAGACGGCAGTTCTTGAGTATGGCAAGAGCGCGGCAAAGAGCATCGCCGTATACACGCGGCAACTCCTCGAAAAGACGTACTCTTGCGTTGCGTTCCTCGCGAACGAGAGCCTCGGCGACCCTTTTCGCCGTTTCATCGCTGCAAGAATAACGCAAGCGGTAAGAATGCCCAGCATCTTTTACACCATCAACATCGAGGCCCTCAAGATCCATATCAAGCGCATGGAGAGCCCTGCGCACGGCTTCGATTTCACCAATGAGATGAATTCCTTCAAGATGAAACCCATCGCGCAGGCGGAAAATATCAGCAGCCGATGCGGCCGAAAATTCCTTTTTCTCCTTTTGCTCTGCTGCTGGAAGCTGCTTTGCGGGAGAAGGATTGACGCCATTGACGAAATCTTGAAAAGCGTTCAAAAGCGCTCCTACGATAGGCGGCGGCTCCATGCCGTCCATCGAAGAAATTTCCGTAACGCTCATTTCCACGCCGGGCGGAAGCCCCGTAACTTTCCGCGTGCGTGAACTTTTGCGCTGACGGCTTAACCTCTCGGCCTTCGCACACTCTTCACATACGTAAAGCTCATCATCTTCACCGCCATTTTCGCGAGTAATGGCGCGGCACGCATCGGCCTTATGACATATCTCACATTTCATCTATCACTGATTCCCGGGAAAAAGATTGGTCGACGCATAAAACGGATCGGACGTATAACGGCAGCAAAGCCTGCGCAGCCCCGCCTCATCGCCGGGAGTAACCATGTGCGTCATGTGAACTTCGCATGTGGCAAGCTCGCCCAGCTTTTCCATCGCCAGCGCCGCGGCGGGGTTTGTCGTCGCGGAAATGGCAAGGGCGATAAGCGCTTCGTCAAGATTGAGCGATGTATAGCCGCCGTTGAGAATATCGCGCTTCATGTGGGCGATTGACTGAAGAATGGTGGGCGCCAAAAGAGGAAGACTATCAGGGATTCCCGCAAGAAGCTTCACTGCATTCAGAATAACTGCCGAACACGCATGGAGAACATCTGAATTGCGCCCAGTGACAATCTGCCCGTTATGCAGCTGGAGAGCCGCCGCAGAAACTATAAGACCGCCAGCCTTGCCCTTGCCCTGCTGGCGCGCCGCCTCCGCGGCATCGCGCGCCGCCGCCGCTACAAGACGATCCTCCGTCTTGAGCGAAAGCGAATCCATCAGCATCTTAGCGCGTGACATACAATCGACATCGGCCGCCCCCTCCATATAGAGGCATTGATAGCGCATATAACGGCGGATCACTTCTTGCTTGGAAGCTTCGCGCACGACTTCATCATCGATTATGCCAAAACCAATGCGGTTTACTCCCATATCCGTGGGAGACTTGTACGGACACTCGCCCTTGGTCATTTTCTCCCAAGTTGCCTTAAGAAGAGGAAACGCATCGACATCACGGTTATAGTTGACGGCAGTCTTACCGTAGGCGGCAAGATGATACGGATCGATCATATTCTTATCTTTAAGATCGATTGTCGCCGCCTCGTACGCGATGTTCAACGGATGGTGAAGAGGCAAATTCCAAACGGGGAAACTTTCAAACTTTGAATACCCCGCAATTTTCCCCTGCCTATATTCGTGATAAATCTGACTGAGACATGTGGCGAACTTGCCAGAGCCCGGCCCTGGAGCGGTGACGACGACGATGGGGCTTTCCACCGGCACATAGTGATTCATGCCGTAGCCTTCATCGGAAACGACGGCGTCGACATCTGCGGGATAACCTAAAGTCTTGCCGTGGAAATAGCAATTCACGCCGCGTGACTCAAGTTTTTTCTTGAACTGCTGCGCGGTACTCTGCCCTTCGTACCTCGTTACGACAACGCCGCGAACGGGAAGCCCAAGAGAGGTAAGCGAATCAATAAGCCTCAAAGCATCATCGGCATAAGAGATGCCGAAATCGGCGCGTATCTTCTTTTTTTCTATATCGCCAGCATAGATGCAAAGAATAACCTCCGCCTGACCGCGCAGCGACTGCAATAGCCTAAGTTTTACATTGGGATGATAACCGGGAAGGCATCTGGCGGCGTGATAATCATTCATCAGCTTTCCGCCAAACTCAAGATAGAGCCTTCCGTACCTTCCGGCGCGGCGACGGATTTCCTCCGACTGCTCCTTCAGATACTTGTCATTATCAAAGCCGATTTTCATCTGCCAAGCTCCTTCAAGATCTCTTCAATCTTGGCTTTGCATTTTCCGCAGCCGCCGCCGGCTTTAGTGAAATTCGTAACTTCATCGACAGAAGTGAGAGAATTTTCAGTTATCACGCGGCGCACTTCATTCTCGGAAACATTGTAACAGACGCAAAGTTTTTCGTCTTCAAGATTGCGGTCGGCATTCTCGCCCGTTTCGTAATTGCGGATGGCCGCTTCCATCGCCTCGCGCCCCATGACCGAGCAATGCATTTTCTGAGGAGGAAGCCCTCCGAGATATTCGGCGATATCGGCATTCGTGATTTTCTTTGCCTCTTCCAAGGTCTTGCCGATAACCATTTCCGTCAACGCGGAACTTGAAGCAATCGCGCTTGCGCAGCCGAAAGTTTGAAATTTCGCATCAACGATCTTGCCGTCTTCGCCCAGCTTGAATTGGAACTTGAGCGCATCGCCGCAAGCCAGAGAACCGACAGTTGCGGCACCGTCAGGATGGTCAATAACCCCCACATTCCGCGGATTGCGGAAGTGATCCATCATTTTTTCAGAATAGTCCCACATATAGGCGTTAATTATACCAAAAACACCGCCCCCCTTCAATGCGGAAAAAAAGAATGCACTTTTTCAGGTGCATTCTTTTTTGACCACTTCCCCAGTTTCCCGGGGTGGAGGTTTAACCGGAAAGATCCGATTACCAGCGAGTCTCGCGACGCGGGCCGCGATCGCCGCCGAAGCCGCCGCGTCCACCGCCGAAGCCGCCACGTCCGCCGCCGAAGCCGCCGCGATATCCGCCGCGCTCTTCGCGAGGTTTAGGCTGCGACTCGTTCACACGAACGGTACGGCCGTCAAGTTCATGTCCGTTCAGCGCGTCAATCGCAGCCTTTGCCTGATCGGCATTGGGCATTGTGACGAAGCCGAATCCCTTACTGCGACCGGTCATGCGATCGGTTACAACGCGAACTGCGGTAACTTCGCCAAAGGCCGAGAACGCCGCTTTCAGACCGTCATCGGTTGTCGCGTAAGCGAGGTTACCAACATAGATTTCCATCTGATCTTTCCTTCTGTTTCTTGTTTTTTCTGTTGCGAAGACACACGCCTTCTTCAACGAACGGCAATTTTATCAATTTTACATACGCTCCGTCAATGGCAAAATGTAAAAAAATAAAATTTAGTGGTATAGAATATCACTCGCGGTAAATCCGTTTGAAATCTATTCCGTTGGCGGCGAGAGAAAAAACCACCGTGCGCAGATCGGCCGTCTCTTGCCGCATGCGCTTGAAGTAATCTGCGTACCCTTGCCCGTCTTCTCCTTCCAATGGCGGACGAAGCCCGATAAACGTATATTGCGCTTGAGCGGAGACTTCATTTATGATTGACAGCACCGTGCGCTCGCCGTCGCCGACTCTCACAAAAACATCCGCCTCTACACGCGAAGACAAAAGAAAGTTTTTCATAACACGCTCGGCATCTTCCGCCGTGACGCCGTTTTCCGCTATCTGACAAAGCCTGATTCTCGCCTTCCTGCCTACAGAAGACTGCTTAACAAGGCTGGCCAACGCCAGCATAAACGCCCCGTTTTGATTACGCCCTCGCCACCAAACGTCTATTCGAAGAGGATCAGACCTGCTCTCCAGTTCTCCACTATCGAGAGAATCGTCTTTTTCTCTGACAAAAACGGCGTTTCGCCCGTTCTGGGCAAGATAAGAAGCGAAATCGCTGATTGAATCGAGACGCGGCGACGAGCGTGAAACTCCGACAAGCACAGTATCGGGCACAAACGGGCCGAACCCATAGGAATGGACAAGCGAGCGCATCTCGCCGAATATATCGTCAGAGGCATAAACGCGGGCAAATGCAAAAAGGTGTCTTTTGGCCGCGGCGGAGCGAAGAATATCAGAAAGCTCTGCCATGCGCTCAGGGTCGCCAGCCGCCTTCGGAACGATAGAGGCGAGCGTGACCATACCTCGGCCGCCTGAGATTGCTCCAGCAAGATCAATTACTCCTGACGACTTAGACGGCAGATCCGTAAAAGCGAGAACGTCAGGCCGCCAGTTTCTGTAATCATTTTTTATCCCTTCGAGCTTGAGCATGGCGGCGCGCGCAACCGACACCCAAAGTCCGGTTCGCATATCTCCCCAGCGCGCCTTCAGGGCGCGGCGCTTGACTGCCCAGAAAATAAAAATCTCGCACCCGAGGGCAATAAATGTCCAACCTGGGCTTATCATGAACATCGCCACGGAGCAAAGCACGAAGCCCGCGAAAGAAAAAATGCTCTTAACTCTGAATGTCGGGCGCCATGAAGGATTGCTCATCGCCGTTTCAAGCGCGGCGGAAAGATTCAGCAGCGCATACGTCGAGAGATTGAACATCGTCAGAATCGGCGCTATTGCGTTTATGTCTCCGAGCCAAAGACCGATTGCAGCGATGATGAAACAGCAGGCCGAGCCGATACGCGGATCGTCGGTCTTTCCCCAGCCGCGGGCGAACGCGCGCGGGAGAATCCTATCACGCGCAAGCGCCTGAAAGACTCGCGGCGCGCAGAGAAAGCTGCCTACCGCGCTTGAAAGAGTCGCCGCCCACACGCCGAGAAGAATCGGGAAAGTCCATTTCGCGCATTTGGCGAAAATCATCGAATCTGTCTTTAGAACATTTACATCGTCAACATAACTTGAAAGGACTATGGGAATTGCCATATAGATGACATAGCCCGTCAAAATGGCTGAAAGCGTTCCCAGCGGAATTGAGCGCGAAGGATTTTTAAGATCGCCTGACATTCCGAGACCGGAGAGAATGCCCGTGACCGCCGGGAAGAAGACGGCGAAGACTGGCCAAAAGCCAAGCGATGCGCTCACTTGTGAAGGCGAGGAGGAGATGCCTGTGAAACTCGAGCCCATAAAGAACGAGAAGAGCGAGAATGCAATCGCCCCCATAATGAAATATTGGCTTTTAAGAGCGATATCGGCGGATACAGTGGAGACGAAAGCGAGGATGGCCAAGGTCACAAATCCGACATAACGGGGGTCCCAAGAGCCGACAAGCGGGAGATTTGAATTTACGAGAGCCTCGGAAAAACCGGCGATATAAAACGAAACGCCAATCGCCTGCGCGAGAGCGAGCGGCAACCCCATAGCAGCGCCAGCCTCGACACCGAACGAGCGCGAGAGCATAAAATACGCGCCGCCCCCTTTCATTCGCATATTCGTGGCGAGCGCGGAAATGGATAGGCCCGTCAAAAACGTAATAGCGGTGCCAAGAGTGACTATGACAAGAGATGTCGTCAGTCCCACGTTGCCAAGCATCCATCCGAAGCGCAGATACATGACAACGCCGATTATCGTCAAAATACTCGGCGTAAATACACCCTGAAAGGTTCCAAACCCGTAACCTCGCTTCTCTTCGTTATTCTTCGTTTTCATAGATGGTTAGCGGTTGATAAATGTGATTTCAACGACGCACAATGCATCTTTCCCTTCACGGCTCCGTATTTAGCCGTGTGCGCGAGAAAGTCCTCCTTTGAAATGCAATCCATGATGAGTAAATGATATCACATCCAGCGGTTTATCGTCAACCCAGAAGAATTTTTCATTATTTAAAGCAAACCCACCCTCTCGTACCTTCATAAGAATTTTCCGCACAAGATTCTCATTTACTGCGACCTGCTCTTACCACTCCAGGTAGCTCTAATTGAGAAAATGTTTGAATGTTAGAATGTTCGAATGTTTGAATAAACCTATACTCGTCAGTTGAATGTCTCACGCAGAGACGCAGAGAGACAGAGAATGCTGAGAAAAGGTAGTTTTCTATCATA
>JAHBAE010000057.1 GCA_018384485.1 Kiritimatiellia bacterium | reverse complement strand
ATCAAGCATATATCTGTACATAAATACAAGCTTGTCGTATGATTCTTTTAGCGTATCCATGCTCACTTCCGTAAAAACAGACATTGCATTCAACATATTAGTTCTATGGTCACAATTAATTCTTGTACCTTTTTCTATAGCCTTCTTGCTCATTGCCATTACGAGCATTACATATGATTTCATTAAAAGTTCTGCACTAAATGAAAGTAGCGGCATTACACTTGTTAGATATTCATCAAATTTGTGAATATCTTCTTCTAATTTGCAAATATGATTCCATAAATGGACTATGCAATTTTTGTCACATTTATGACTACACTTTTCTTTATTGCTAAATTCAATATTATCTTTACATTCGTATTTACTATATGACTGAAGCAGATTTACTTCTTGATTTAATTTCGCAATAAATCGAAGCACTTCTTTCATTACACTTATACGTTCTTCTAATGTCGTGTTGTTTCTTGAGATGTCTTTTGCCAAATTTGCTTTATGTGACTCCAAATCCCTATTGAACTTATTAATTATAGACTGACGCTTATAGAAAAACAGAGCCGTGCAAGTTGCGGTGACTAATGAAGCCACAATACTTGCGATTGCAATCCAATCTTTTATTTCTAATTCTATCATAATTTGCTATTTGTCGTTACAAAGATAAGTTCCTGGCTCTCATCTATATTTAGATTACCGATTTTTAAGTTACCCACTAACTCGCGAGAGTTAACCATTAACTCGAAAGCAATGCGGGATATTGTTAGACACATTAGAACGGTAAATCGTCAAACGGTTCATCCTCACAAACGCAGCAGGAAGGTTCCTGAATCTCAGATTTTGCGATGTCCTTTATCTTCGAGCGGTAGTCGCCGTAGATGCGGAAGTTCTCGATTTCCTCGCGGCGCTTGCGGCTAATGTCGACGAAGCCTCGTTCTTTCTCAATGCCAAGGAATCGGCGACTGATGAGGTTGGCGGCGATGCCCGTGGTGCTGCTTCCGGCGAAGGGGTCGAGCACCCAGGCGTTTTTGTCGGTGCTGGCGAGGATGATGCGGGTAAGCAAGGCCAGAGGCTTCTGTGTCGGGTGCTTGCCGCAGGTCTTTTCCCACGGAGCAATGGCGGGCAGTCGCCAGACGTCGGTCATCTGCTTGTCATCGTTCAGGTGCTTCATCAGTTCGTAATTGAAGTAGTGAGGTTTCTTCGCAGACTTTCTCGCCCAGATGATGAACTCGGTGCTATATGTGAAGTATCGGCACGAGATGTTGGGCGGCGGGTTGGTCTTCGCCCATGTCACGACGTTGAGGATTTTGAATCCCAACTCCGTGAGGCTGTTGGCGACGGAGAAGATGTTGTGGTAGGTGCCGGAAATCCATATCGTGCCGTCGTCCTTGAGTTTGTCCCTGCACAAGCCTATCCAACGCTTGTTGAAGTCGTTGATTTGCTCCGGCGTACCGCCCCTGTCCCATTCGCCCTTGTTGACCGACACGATTTTTCCGGCCTGCACGCTGATGCCGTCGTTCGACAGGAAGTAGGGCGGGTCGGCGAATATCATGTCAAAGTGGAATTTGAACTGTGGCAGCAGATCAAAGCAGTCGCCGTTTAGGAGCGTGAAGTCGCGGGACGTGGAGCGGTAGTAGGGGGTAATCATAAGCTTGCAATCATTTCTTGGAAACTCTTCCATGAAAGGGCGCGGCCTTCCTTTGTGGGATAATTGACATCCTCTTGCCCCCAAATCCACTTATATGCTTTGATTAGAGCCTCTGGCATCTCCCCTGACTGGAAAGACAGGCTTCTGATGTCATCAATGAACTCTTCGGGTTCCTCACCGTTGTATGTCCGCTCAAATAACGCGAGTAATTGCTTGCCTTGCACTTTGTCCTCGGCTACTTTGGCTCTGACATCCTCAATGATTTGGTCGTGCGAAATCTGCCACAAAGAATTGTCCGAGGGGTCGAAGATGAATACCATAATATCTTCCTTGTAGGGTAGCCCGTAAGCTTTCTTTCCACCTGGCTTGGTGATAGCAATCTTCCTGCCATCCCCTAATTGCTCTACCTCGTAGCCTCTATACTCAATGTCGATGATGGCTTGTGCGAAAGCCTTGCGCTCCATGTTGCGGATATGGATCTTCTTCAAGTCGATGGAGTGATTGTATTTGTTCTTTATCGTGACCATGGCCCAGTCTATGCTGTTTATTCGCTATTTTAGTTCGTCCAAGAAGTCTTTGAGGGTTGTGAGGTTGTAAACGCTCGGTATCGTATAGTAGGCTTCCTGCAATTTGTTCTTTGCGCTCTCCCAACCCTTGCCGTCGGTCACCCATAGGAACTCGAAGCCCTCGACACCGTTCACTTTCGGGGCAAGTTCGGTGAAGGAGCGAGCCGTCTCGTTGAGCTTGGAACCGCCGCCGCTATAGAAATTCACCTCGGCGAGATAGGTCTTGCTCTTGGCCTCGATTACAAAGTCGAAACGCTTCTTGTCGGTGCCGAGGGCTTCCGTGATGGCTGGCCACTCGCTGGAATAAACCTCCTTGCGGTACTTCAATCCGCTACCCTTGATAATAAGTTCAACGGTGTCCTCCATGGCATCGCCGCTGCGGTTCTTGCGGGCGTTGGAGTCGAGGCCGACTTCCACGCCAAAGACATAATCAATGAGGTTCTTGACGTTCTTATCCTTGAAAATCTTGGAGAGACCTGTGCCCTCGATAAATTCCATCACGCCGTCGAGCGTCGTGAGGTAACTTTCGAGCAGGACGAACTCGGCGTTGGCGTTGATGACCTTTTTCTTGTCACGCTTGCGGCAGGCGATGAGGATTTGCAGCACGTCGAACACGCGCTTGTCGTTGTTCCAAAGTTCCGTGACGGCAGCCCGCAGGTCTTGCTTGCCAAGCAGGTAGTTAAGGGTGTTCAACTTGATTTCGATGCTTGCCACGTTGTCTTTGACTTTCGCAAAGTCCGTCCAATAACTCAGCGTGGCGTTGGTTTCGGAGAGTTGGGACATGAAGGTCTTGAACTCCGCTTCTGTATGTGCGCTCATAATTTACAATGCGAGTTTATATTTGTTGTCAATGATTTCTTTCTGGGGCTTCGTCGTGTAGTTTCTGACAAGGAGCTCGGTCAGTTTGCCCCGCTTGCTTGCGTTGGCGTTCACCATGCGAGAGGCATAGACGCGCTGAATGTCGAAGCCGCTGTAGATATCTTCGAAAAAGGTGTCGGCCGGGTTCTTGGAAGAGCAGTCGGAGTTGCTGAGCATCCAGCGCACGTTGGCCTTCTTGTTGAGGGTACGGCAGAAGTTAGCGAGGTCTCGCTGTTCGTTGTCGCTGAACTCTTCTTTGACGTAAGTGTTAAAGCTGGAGGTCGCGCTGAGGGGTCTGTAGGGAGGGTCGAAGTAGAAGAAGTTCAGCCCGTAAGCGTCCATGTAGTTGACTGACTTTTTGAAATCCCCATTGAGAATTTCCACGTTGTAGCGATTCAACAATTCGCTGTCGGCGTAGATGACTTCCTCGTTGCAAATCATCGGGTTGGCGTAGCGACCGAAGGGGACGTTGAAAAATCCTTTCGCGTTCTCGCGGTAGAGGCCGTTGAAGCATGTGCGATTGAGGAAGATGAGGATAGCGGTTTTGTCAATGGGCTTTAGAGGCTCCTCGTTGAAGCTGCGGCGCATTTTCAAATAGAATGTACGCTGTTCCTCGTAGTCTTTTATGTTTCCGTACTGCTGCTCGATGTGCTTCAGACGATAGATCAATCCTTCAGGCTCGTCTTTTATCACCTTGTAAGCATTAGTGAGATTTTTGTTGATGTCGTTGATGACCACGCGCTTGATGTTCACGAAGTTTCGCAGCATGAAGAACAGCATCGCCCCGCCGCCCACAAAAGGCTCGATGTAAGTAAATTCCTCGTCGTGCAGTTCGGCAGGAAAGTTCGCCTCCAGTTGCGAAAGCAATTGCCCTTTGCCTCCGACCCACTTGATGAATGGCTTTGCAATATTTGTTTCTATTCTTTTTGCTATCATATTTAATGATCTAATGTATCTAAACTTAATCTATCTTGATCTACTTAATCTATCTTGATCTAAATAATTACTTCGTCTCGAATATACTAACAGCATTTGTGATGTCGTATGGTAATGTGGTATTTTTATTGTTAATTTTCATATTATCTGTTTGTTTTCAGTCTGTTCTTTTTCTTTCCTTATTTCATCCAGCACTTTCCCATTGTACGAGAAATACTTGGCACCTTGATAGGCACCAGAGGTGTTGCGTTGGTCTTCTGGCATGAAAGTG
>JAHBAE010000040.1 GCA_018384485.1 Kiritimatiellia bacterium | reverse complement strand
GACCCATGCCAATCATGTCTATGTTCTCGCGGCGAAAGAAATCAATGTCGCCCGCCAGATCGCACACCGTCTGCCCCGGCAAACCAATCATCACACCAGTGACAACAATGAAACCCTCCTGGCCGAGAGTGCGCAAACATTCAAGTCGACTATTCCAGGAGTGCCCGCCAGGATGGATCCGCGCGTACAATTCCGCATTAGCCGTTTCGATGCGCAGAAGATAACGGTGGGCGCCGGCCTGGCGCCAGCGGCGGTAGACTTCTCAAGAAATTCTGCCCCAGCCGCCGCTGGCTGGCGGCGTTTATCATAGAGACGCGACTCGTGAGCGAACTGCCTGAACGAAAGCGTTTCCGGGACGTGACAGCGGAACATCCTTGCGATGGACAAGGCCGACACGAATCTCATCGTCGTAGACGAGCGGCACGGCGACAAGTTCGGGTCCGTTCAGCAGCTCCGAAAGCGCGCCTGAGGCAACCGTATAACCATCAAGACCGAGGATCAGATTTGTCATCGTCGCGCGATCGCGCACGCGGATATTCTTCTTGCGGTCGATGGACGGCATCACCTCCTCAGCATAATAGAGCGCATTCTCCGAGCCTTGCTCGAAGGATATAAAGGGATATTCGTCAAGTTGACCGGGATCGACCGATTTCTTCCTCGCAAGCGGGTGGCCTTTGCCGAGAAAGACATGGGGCTTAGAGACAAACAGCTCGTCGAACACGAGTTCCTCCTTGCGGAGAATCTTGCCGAGCGAAGTCTTATTGCGCTTCGAAAGATACAACACGCCAACTTCGCTGCGGTGTCGCGCGACATCGTCGATAATCTCGCTCGTCACCGTCTCACGTAGCGTAAAGTCATAACTGCTGCGATTGACCCCGAATTCACGCACCACATCCATAAACGCTTCGACCGCAAAGGCGTAATGCTGGGTCGAGACTGCGAATTGCGGTAATCGCACAGCCTTGCCCGTGTACTTCGCCTGAATGCGCGCGGCATCCTCAAGAATCTGCCGTGCAGAGGCGAGGAACTCGTCGCCTTCGCGCGTCACGGTCACGCCGCGGCTGGTACGCGAGAAGATGGCAATCCGAAGCTCCTCCTCAAGGGTTCGGATTGCCTCTGTGAGCGAAGGCTGCGTGACGAACACGCGTCGCGAAGCCTCGCTCAGACTGCCGTAGGTCGCCACGGCATCGACGTATTTTAACTGCTGGAACGTCATGCGAAGAGCCAGGTCGAAAGATAACGCTCGCCCGTATCTGGAAGAAGCGCGACGATCGTTTTGCCGGCCCACTCGGGCTTCTTCGCAAGTTCCAGCGCCGCGTATAACGCCGCCCCCGAAGAAATGCCCACCAGGAGACCATCCTGCGCCGCTGCGGCACGCGCCGTGATGCCAGCATTCTCCGCCGAGACCGTGATGATGTCCGTCAGAATCTCGCGGTCAAGCACCTTCGGCACGAAGCCGGCGCCAATACCCTGGATCTTGTGAGGACCCGCCTTGCCTTGAGAAAGAACCGGCGATGTATCTGGCTCGACCGCGAAAATCGAGATTGCGGGATTTTTCTCCTTCAAGTATTTGCCCGCTCCCGTAATCGTACCGCCCGTGCCAACGCCGGCTACGAACGCATCGATTTGCCCGTCAGCATCCGCCCAGATTTCGGGACCCGTCGTCACCTGATGATAGGCTGGGTTCGCAGGATTTTCAAACTGCTGTAGAATGATGCCGCCGCGTGCCGATGCAATCTCGTTCGCTTTGGCGATCGCACCCTTCATGCCCTCCGTGCCAGGCGTGAGGACAATCTCCGCGCCATAGGCCGCCGCAAGCTTCCGGCGCTCGATGCTCATCGTCTCTGGCATCGTGAGAACAAGATGATAACCCTTCACCGCCGCGACAAGCGCAAGCCCCACCCCTGTATTGCCGCTCGTCGGCTCCACGATTGTCGCCCCCGGCTTGAGAAGTCCGCGCTTCTCGGCATCCTCGACCATCGCGAACGCAATGCGATCCTTCACACTGCCGCCTGGGTTGAAAAACTCAACCTTGACCAGCACGCGCGCAGCACTCTTGTTGAGTTTAGAGGATATCTCAACGAGCGGCGTACCGCCCACCTTTTCCAGAATCGTTTTAGCCACCTTCGCCATTTTGGCACCGCCTTTCTTTGCTCAATTGTTAATCCTACCCTTATGGTAGGAACGGGGCATAGTATAGCATAAATATTTCTTCTATGTCAACCGCCAAAGTAGAAAAAGATTAATCGAGCTTTAAACCTAAATTCGGCAGTTGGATGACGCGAATCGCCGTTTGAGGCAATGAACCCGGGGCTTTGCTTCGGTTTTTATGTTTCACCCAATGGGTGAACGAAAATAACGACCCTCGAAATAGGGTATGCTTTGAATTGCACAACAAAAAAGCCAACCACAAAACGAAAGTCCGAACGCCCCCGATGTCCGCGACGTCGTCGGCACAACCGTGCTCGCGATTATCGGCTGAAGCGCTTCGAGTTGAAAACGGAAAACCGCTCCCGAAACAACGGAAGCGGGCAGAGATTCATTGCCTCAAACGGCGATTCGCGTCATCCAACTTCATTATTCTATCCGCAAAGTCAACTGCTCCTTGATTCTTTTCTGTCGTTTACAGCCCATTGACGGCACGAGGCGGGTAGCCAGGAGCCTGTGGGTGCGGGGTGAAGTTGGCATCCGCTCAACGCTGTTGGATTCAACACTTCTTTGTCCGGCAGGACTCCCGCATTCGGGTCGCCCCTCTCACGGCCTGCTCGGCCCTTCGGGCTATCCCCTCGCTTCGCTCGGCCCTCACTGCGTTCGGCGGGTATGTCCTAATCACATCTCGGTTTGTCTGTGATTCATGTTCCTTTCATCATGATAGTTCAGCCAAGCTTGTATTGGCGTACCAGAGCCCATAGAGATATCAAAGCCATAGCAATCGATTTGCATGGCGACTCCTTTCGTTGGTTTTGGGTGAAACAAAGAGAGACAGTGCAAAGCCGGGCGCGGCGAATGTGCCGCGCCTTGTGCGCTGATGGATTATGAAGAGTATTAAAAAGCCGCGCTCACCCGAACGCGGCACTCACATGAAGAGGGAATTGAAAACAACGCGGCAGATTGGCCGCGCTATTTGTATCATTAATTGACAGTCGAAAATAAGCCCAACTCTTTTAACCGCTGTTTCAATTCATTCGTAAATCGCCGTGCACCATGTTCATTCAGGTGTGTCAGATCCATAAATTCATCAAGGTTATAATCTCCGCCTAATGACATATGGTCTATCACATGAACATGTTTGAAACTGCCGAGCCATTTCTCAAGCTGGATCAAATCATTCTTTCCCGTAAACTTTTCCCACCAAGGTTTCGCCACCGGTGACACCACGAAGACTATTTCATGTCGTGTGTTTGCGTTTAAGACTTCTTTCAAGAGCTCTTCTGTTTCCTGATTCCGTACAAATCCCGTTGGCTTTGTTTTCCCAATGATGTAATCCCATTCGCCCTGATTGCGGCTTATTCTTTGGAGTATCGCACCGTTCTCCATGGTTTTAGTCGCCGCAATACGATTGTTCATACACTGCGCGATGTTACCGCGCATTTCTCCGTGAAATCTTATTCCAGGGATACGATCAATCAAAGACAACTTGACCTTCGGTTCTTCCTTTACCAGTTCTACGTCTGCCGCAAAACGATATCGCCCAAGAAAATCACCATTCCCGAGTCCCCACGGATCAAGGTTTACAATAACCAAACCATTAGAAGGTCGCGCCGTAACCGCCTTCAAGTGAAACGCCGTCTCACGCATCGAACTTCCAGACAGGCCATAATTGAAAGACTTCTCCGACAACTCTTTTGGTGCAAAGCCAGCCTCCGCGCGAGACGAACCAAGGATCGGAATTTCATCTCCAGGTGCATCAACAAACAACCTATACATTTTGTATGGATTAGAATTTGAAGATGAGAAGATTAGATACCGATTTAGCCGTTCATTTGCCAACAGCAGAATGACCGTTGCCGCCAAAACAGCGAACAAGAAAGCAAAGAACTTTTTCATATCAGAACCTGAAATAAATAAATTCGCCGCCAGACGGCATTCCTAGAAACACTATGGATGCGATACACAACATGATAAATATAAATGCTGATCTACATGTCACATAGCGACAATCTCTTGGACCACAATAGCTTAACCCCAGCAAGCCCGCCGCGACCAAGCAAAAGCCAAATTGCATAGGCCCAATACCGGCACACAAGGCCATTAAACTAGTCTCAAACTTACAGCGGAAGAGAGCCTTGAGATAGACAATCGCATTGTCTATCGTTCCCGCTCGGAAGAATATCCATGCGAATATTGCCCCGACATTAACCACGGCAACCGACACTATTGAACTGATGAGATTCGAGCGCCTGTTCTTGCCCAAGACTTTGGTCTTCAGCACGCCAATCAAAAGATACAATGCGTGAAATCCACCCCAAGCAATAAACGCCCAACTTGCACCATGCCACAATCCTGATAGCAGAAACACAATCCAAAGATTGCAAATCAACCTCGGCATTGGAACACGATTTCCGCCAAGCGGAATGTACACGTAGTCTTTGAACCATGACGAAAGCGAGATGTGCCATCTACGCCAGAATTCAGAGAACGACCTCGACAGATACGGGCGATCAAAGTTGACCATTAACTCAAAGCCAAACAATCTCGCCACACCTCTGGCAACATCTGAATATCCAGAGAAGTCGCAGTAGATCTGAAGTGAAAAGAAAACTGCGCCAATGATACACGTCACGCTACTGTAGAAGAACGGATCACCAAACGATTTATCCACATATTGACTTAATGTATCTGCAACCACCATCTTCTTGAACAATCCATACGCAATTAGACAAAGTCCATGTCTCGCTGCATCAAATGCAAAGCGCCTTGGTTTCAAGAATTGCGGCAGAAGATTTGTTGCTCGTTCAATCGGACCAGCCACCAACTGCGGGAAGAAGCTGACGAACGCCAAGAACGCGACAACATCCTTTGTTGGCTTGATGTCACCACGATAGACATCAATCACATAGCTCAACGCCTGGAATGTGTAGAACGAGATTCCGACCGGGAGAATGATCTGAAGGCTTGTTGGATGGGCTTGAAGCCCGATTGCGTTGAGTAGCGCAACGGCGTTGTCGAGGAAGAAATTGTAATACTTGAAGACACCCAAGATGCCGAGATTCACAATGAGCGCAACCGCGACGATCCATTTCTCTTTTACGCGGCCCGGGCGTTCACCCGTCGTACTCAGTCCTTTGCGAATCGGCTGCGCCGCTAGATTGCCAAGTGCGAGACTGCATCCCCAAGCCCACAGCGACGTGAACGAAATCAAGAGGAGAAATCGCCAATCCCACCAACCGTAGAACACGTAGCTTGCGATGACAACGAAAAGATTCTGGAGCCAAAGACGCCGTTGAGAGACGGCCTGACCGTCTTTAGGATAGTAGATCAACCAATAGCCTGCAAAGACTATCGGCAAGAACAACATGAACGCAAGCGAATTGAACAACATTCTGTCAGCCTCCTTGATCTTGTTTCACAGTTCAAGGATCAGCCACTTCCTCGTCCCATGTCGCCGCTTGCGGTCAACACGATTCGGGCATATAAAAAAGCCTCTCTTCGTGTTTCTCCTGAGGTTGTAGGATGACCTAAATGGGAACACAAAGAGAGGCAAGCGCGTTTGCGCTTCCTCTGCTTAGTGTCGCCCATTTGAAACTTCCTACATTCCAGGAGACGACTGCTTTGCAGCTATGCAAATTGTTATGGTGACGAAGCGGTTGCTCCGTCCTATGTCCGTTTTACTGAGTTATTGAGTTCTTCTTTTCATTGTTCAGTTCTGCGGGTTTTGAAATTAGATCTTCGCTAAGATGTCCGGGATATTGGACTTATCAAGCGATGAAAAAGCAAAGCACTTCTTTCCAAGATGATTCAGCGACGCGCCCACGTGAATCAGCGTTGTTTTGTCGATAATGAGAAAGCGGTCGTGGAAGCGGTCTGAAACCTTGACGGTGAGCGAGTTCGCATACTGCGTATTAAATTGCGCAACATCGACATCATGAAGAAGTTTGCTGCGTGAATTTTTGACAACAAGAACTTCAACATCTTTCCTCTTCTGTGCGATGAGCGGCAAAACAGAATCGGCAAAATACGGGTCGATAATTATCAACTCCTTCTTCGCCATGCGTACGAACTTCTTCATCTGTTCGAACGCATCGTAGACCTGCCCATCGAAGAATACTTTTTGTGGCGGGAACTTCTTATCCTGCATCGCGTCAAGAATTAACTTAAAGCGTTCCTCGTTCCTGACTTGTGAATCCTCAAGCTTCAACTGTCGGCGCTCTGTTGCCTCTATCCGCGACAATAGCGGCGCGATAGAAGCCAATGCCCGGCGCATGGCAACGAAAGTATCCGTGATGCGAACGGAAGCTTCAACGGCAGTTGGAGAGTTCAATACCGAAGCGAGCATAATTATGCCATGTTCGGTAAAGGCATACGGAAGATATCTCGCACCTCCCCATCTTGAGGTCACAAATTGTGACCTCAAGATAGAACCAGACTCGTCGCTGTTTAAGGTCACATCTTGTGACCCTAAACTTGTCGCTGCGCTTGAACCGGTCACAATTTGCGACCGCATATTTGCAACATCGTCTTTGTTCAACTGGAACATGTAACGCTCTGGAAATCGTTCGATGTTGCGTTTTACAGCTTGGTTAAGGACCTTCGTCGCAACTCCATACAACTCCGCTAAATCTCTATCAAGCATAACCTGAACGCCGCGAATCGTGAAGATTCGCGAACGTATCAAATCGGAGTTTGATAATTCCTGTATGGTCATGTCCTATAAAATTCTCGTCAGAAAACGTCTAAATTATATCATTTTTACGCCGATAATCATAGGGGGATGAATTTTTTGTTGCGTTGGCGCTCGTCCGCAGACTGTTCAAATGGGGTAAACATTTGGACTTTAATCGCGCCTGGGAGCTGATAATCCTCGCGGCGTTCCGCAAATGGCTGGGTGGGAATCGCGCGAAAGACCTGCTTCCGGAGCCGCTCGCGATTATCGGCTGAAGCGCTTCGAGTTGAAAACGGAAAACCGCTCCCGAAACAACGGAAGCGGGCAAAGATTCATTGCCTCAAACGGCGATTCGCGTCATCCAACTGCCGAATTTAGGTTAAATACAGTAGTCAAGCGCCTGCGCAGCCTTGGGATCGCGGGCGAGAATGTGGGCGAGCGTCACGCTTTCGAGCGTATTGGCAAAGGCGCTATTCACATCTGCCCACACCCGGCGCGCGAGACAGTTCTTTCGCTTTGGACAATCATGTTGCGGCTGCAGACAGTCTAAAATGGCGAGGGGACCTTGCATCGTCTCGATAATTTCAAGAAGCGTAATGTTATCCGGACTCTTAGCCAGACGGAATCCACCAATGTTGCCGCGAACCGAGCACAAAAGACCATTTCTGCGCAGCGGAATCACAATGCGGGAAAGAAACTTTTCGGAGAGATGCTGATCCTTGGCAATTGCAGCCCCCGTTCGAGGGCTATCAGATTCCGCATGAGAAGCCACATCAATGAGCGCCCTGAGCGCATACCGCGCCTTCGCCGAAATCTTCAGCGCTTTCTGTGCACATGCGGCGGCACTCGCCGAAGGATCCTTTTTTTTACCAGCCATATCACTACCTTTCTGGTTGGAATTATACCATAAATCGCCTGTCCTTGTCTTTGCCGACCAATCTGACGCGCGATGGCGATTGCTAAGTCCAGCGGCGCGGCAAGCGTAGGCAACCCGTTCGCAACCCTGTTTGCAAGTCGTCTCGCAACTCAGAACCGGAAATCGACCTGCCAGCGGAAGAAGAAGGCCGGCTTGGAGCTGTCGTAGTAATCGCCGGGGTTGAAGAGCTCGCCCACCACGTGGGCGAAGATCTCGATGCGGTCGAAGCCGGTCGCTTCCTTCGGGGCGAGGCGTATCGGGAAGTCGTAGCGCGCGGCGGACAGCACGCCCTTGAAGGTCGAGCCGTCGTGGTCTGCGC
>JAHBAE010000021.1 GCA_018384485.1 Kiritimatiellia bacterium | reverse complement strand
GATCTATCTCAATGTAAAGGAGCTCTGAAAGGAACGATGGACCGGTACGAATTTACAGACAAAAGCCTTGCGTTATCCTCCCAACTCTAAACTCTAAACCTCCCAAACCTTCTAAACCAACATTCAAACATTCCAACATTCAAACATTCATTATACATTATACATTATACATTATACGGAAGGGTCTTGTCCCTCTTGATCCACTCGGAGTCGTAGGTCATAGTTGTCACGGTGTCCGGGCGCACACCGCCACCGGACTTCATTTCGGCGATGACGCGACCGAGGGCGTCGTAAGTGTAGGTGGTCGTGAGCCCTTCCGCGTCGGTCATCGATGCGAGGCGGCGTTAACAACCCTTCGAATTCTCATCGCGAGCAGTGAATCATAAAACCGATTACTATGTCAATGCTACTATGTCAATAAGCTTTGACCCTTATGTTTCTAATAAGGATCCATACTGCCAACTGCCGCTTCATAGAAATCATGGTAAATAATAAAACGCAAGCAATGTAAACATCAATAACACTACACTAAATGCAACCATAGTACCTACACTTATCAGAATATCACGGAACTGAAGATGTGTTATGCAGGACATGGAAGGGATCGACGGACAATAAAATACATTAATGTTTTTGCGCTGCAAAAATTGAAGTCTTGCGGCATTAGCCGCCTTCCATGAGTTATAATCTTTTTTAACAAAAGAAACTCTAGTCCCTTCATATCGCTTATCTGCAACAACATAATCATATTCAACCGCGATAGAATAGGTATGTGGAGGTGATGAATTCCCGGCCCACATTCCACCTGATGGCGCATAAGACCTTACAATTCTATTACTCCGAATTGATCCTGTAGCCATTGGCCATTGTCTGCTTCTTAGTTCACAGTATACCTGAAAAAGATGCATAATAGTAGCGAAGACCGACACAAGAAGCACGAGCCCTGGCAATATAAAAACAAACCGCTCTTTACAGGCAACAAAAATCATTGCCGCTATGACAACGACAGTGACAATCGAAACAAGGCAAATCTGATGACGCCGACTTTTGCCCAAAGCTCTTCTTCTCTTATTCACTATTCCACCCACCCCTTTAGCGGAGATTCAAACTCCATTTCTGCGACCACCCCTCCGTTTCAAATATCCTTCTACACCGCCGCGTATGGCAAACTCCAGAGAATCTGATATTGAAGCACTAAGTGTACCAGTTTTTTCGCATCCATCAAATTCAAACAACCCAGTCCCAGAACCAGACAACGTGGCAGACGCCTGAATTCCTCCAAATAAGTATAACTTATAGAAGTTCCAAAACAAATCCGTTTTGAAATCAACGCCAAGTGTAGCCGTTACAGCTCCTTCACCCGATAGTTTCACCTCACCGCTTCCCGCCCACCTGTTTTCACCTTCGTTAAGGACGTTCTCGCAACACTTTAAACAAGCTTCACCCTTTAACGAATAACCAGACGCTATTGTTCCGTTGAACTGAACTGGCCCTAGTCTCCCCAACGGCTTATTTCGAAAATCAAAGTTCTTTGAATGACTTATTGAAACACGTGACGAACGTTCCCAGTCCAAGCCAAGCCAGTCCAACAATCCGATCGAATCGCTATTAACGAAAAAAGTATCTTCCTCTTCTTTATAGGGGTCTCTGCAGAGCCACCTTCCCGTCACCGGCTCGTAGTGGCGGTAATTATAGTAGACCGTCGCCGTGTCGTCATCGGCGTACTCCGACGAAAACCGCCAGGGGTTGGTGTCGGCAGATTCGCCGCGCTGCATGATGACCGCGCCGAAAGGTGCGTACTCGTAGTGCACGAAGAGAGTGCCGTCGAAATCAATGGCTTCGGAAACGTTCTTGTTGCCATCATGCGTATAACACATGACAGAATCGCCGCAAAACCACGCAAGCGGTCGCGTCGCGACGGGCTCGCTCAAATCCCAGGCATAGGAATTTCGAAGTAGGAATGAGGAATAAGGAATGACGGCGGTAAATTCCGCTATTTGCAGACAGCCGTCATAAAAGAATCGCTGATCATCCTTCTCTCGCCGACGCCCCATATGGTCATAACTCATCGTGAGCGTCGTGTTGTCTGAATCGCGCTCCCAGCGGATCGGGCGGTTCTCGCCGTTATAGGTGACACGCCAGGTGCCGGTTTTGGTGGTGACCAACGTCTGGTTGCCGTCATCGTCGTACTCGAAGAGCTGCGGGGACTTGGCGATGTGGACGCTGCTCGTCACGGATGCAACTTCGTCCAGACCGTTGGTGGGCGACACGAGCGCGGCGGTGCATCGTACAGGCGCGCGCCGCCATCTGCCGCACGCACGCGACGGCGCGGCGAAAACAGCGAACGGCGTTGTGAAGCGTATGCGCATGGCGTTGCTCGGTCTCACTGCCGCGTATTATACCATATCCGCCGCGATGAGATTACAGTGCGGACGAAATCCGATCCACCACGCAAAATGCCGTGGAGTCGTTAGTAATTTGTCACAAAAAGGTCAGCCCGCGCACCTCTTAAAAGTTGTTTTTTCAAGTTGTCCAAGTTGTTTTCAATCTAAACATTCCAACATTCTAACATTCCAACATTCTAACATTCCAACATTCAAACATTAACCCTCTCCCCGTTCGTCTGAGCGGAGGAGTTATGTGAGTGAGGAGCGAGGGCAGGAGTCGCCGTAAGAGAGGTAATATATAAAACCAGAGATACGAATCGCGGTGGCGTGCGTAAGCGTACTTTATTGGCGACATGCGAAAGGCGATGCCCGAGCGACGAGAGAAGAACATAAGCTCCGCAGCGAAGACGTGTTAGTGGTTAGTAGTTAGTAGTCAGTGGTTAGTAGTTAGTGGTTAGTGGTTGCGGTAGAGAGGATAAAACTCCCAAACTCTAAACTCCCAAACTCCAAACTCTAAACTCCTAACTCCTCCAACTCTCGCTAAGCTCGCGAAGACTTAAAGTCCGTCAAGTGACCAATGAGAGAACGTATACCACGATAGTAGAAGCCGAAATCAAACAATGTGCGCGTTGAAAAAAGCCTATGAAGCAATGCTCGCGGCTGGAGAAAGCCTCTGTAAACATCTTGGATAGCGCGCTTTATCTCATCTTCACTCACTAAAGGAGTTATAGTCACAGCGCGACGCATGTCGTATTCATCCCAATCAAGAGTGTGAAGAGCGTCTTTTTCTTTAAGCTCTTTAAAAAGCGGTGTCCCAGGGTATGGAATCGTAAGTGTGCACTGCAAGGTAGATGCGTGGCCTTTGGCAAGAAGTGAGCGCGCAAGCTTGACGGTGGAGGCAATCTCCGAAGGCCCCTCCCACGCATGGCCAAACATAAACGTCAAATGAACATCAAGCCCAGCTTCGCTCGCCCATTTAGCGCCATTCTCAACATCTTCAACCTTAAGAGCTTTTACAAACTTATCGAGAGTCGCTTGATTAGCTGACTCTACTCCGAAAAGAACAAGCCTAAAACCCGCTTTGCGCATAAGACGGTAATCTTCAGCTTTAAGCCGCCCAAAACGCATATTGCAATCAATCCGCAACTTGCGATTGAGCCTTCTGCGAATAATTTCATTGCAGAATGTTTCAAGCCATTTCCCTACGGGCAATGAGCCGGAATCATCCATCAACTCCTTTATTCCATATTTCTCAACAAGCATCTCTATCTCGTCTACAACATCAATCGGATCGCGCGTGCGATATGTGGGATAGAGTGTCGTCCAACTGCAGAATGTACATTTGGCATGCCAGCAATCTCTGCCTGACATTATGTATGTTCCTGGAGTGCGGCGGAAATTTCCGTTCTTGTACGCGTATAACTTCCAATTAACAAGATCGCGATCAATCCAAGGCGCAGAATTCAAATCGTGATCAAGCTTGAACGCACCTGTGGACTTAACCGTGTCTCCTTCACGATACCAGATGCCGCTTTCAAATTTCGACGCATCAAAATTCGCTTCAACAATGTTTTTAAGAAGGAAATCCCAATCGCCTCCAGTTAAGATGAAATCGACAGGGCAGTTTTCCATCGTCTCCTCAGGCATCGCAGTTACATGATCGCCAACAATGACGATTTTTGTATCGTGCGATTCTTTTGCTTGCGAAATCCACTGCCAATGGCGCTTAACAACAGGAGTTTTCGTCTCTATGACAACAACTTGAGGATTAAACTGCCAAAGCCGCCGCTCAAATTCTTCATTAGAAAGTTCGCTCGCAATGCCGTCAAGAAAAAGCACTTCATGACCTGCTTTATCAAGCATCGTCGCCGCAGTCGCGGGGACTACGGGGAAAATGTAAGTAGGCCTTGAAAACCATTGAAACTGACGATTCTGAGTAAGAAGAGCAACCCCCTTCTCACTCTTCATCGGCGGATATACTATCGCAACTCTCAAAACTCTCAACTCCCAACTCTAAACTCCCAACTCCCAACTTACCACTTATACCCTAAGCCGACGATGTAGCGAATATCACTTGACTTACGGCCCACAGACGGCATGGAATTGTAATCCCATTCAATCTTGCAGAGAAGATCAAAATCCATCACGATCTTCGTGGAAAAGCCTACATCAGCCTTAATCAGATAGTTCTCCCAGTCGTCAACCTGAGGAAGGTATTCAAGATTATGAAAAGCCTCAATCTTTTCATTCCACTTCGGCAAATACTTCAAATGATGGGCGTAGCGCACGGTTGCATAGCTATCGTCAGAAGAAGGATCTTGATCAACATAACTGTTCTTGATCCATGCAGCACCGACTTCTTGATTGAAGCTCCATTTTCCCGTAGAGGCTAAATCTGACGCATCAAGCCACTGATAACCGGCACCGCCGCCGAGTTTAAGACGATAGTCAAGGCCCGCTATATCATCCTGCTCATACTTGGCGTTCTCATAAACATAGAACTTGCTGCTCCAGAAGTGGTCATGCTGGCCTTCGATTTCCCAGCGGTCAGTTGATTTCTCCATTCTATCTTTTGTCGTACCAGTTTCAGAATAGTAATAGCCGAACGCTGCAGTGAGACGATCCTTCTCCCATCTGCGATTGACGTTAGCAAGAAGCGTTGCGGAATTTTCATAAGTATTTCCGCGCGCCGACTGAAACGCGAGATTCACGCTGCCGTGCCATTTTTGAATCTCAGGATTGAGCGCTTTTACGCGCGACATATCTACCTTCGCTCCTTTATCATCAACAAGAGCACCCTCCTTTACTGAGAGCATCTTTTTTCAGTAGAATTATCATTGTACTGAACGAGATTTTCCTTGGAAACATCGAGCGATGCGATGTTTTCAATTTTAATTTTCACATCTCCAAGGTCATCAGATGTAAAAGCAAGCATACCTCCTGAAACTTGACCTGCTTTTCCTGTAAGGAAAGAACCTGATTTAAGAACAACCTTATCGGCTGATGCTACACCAACAGAAAGGATTACGAAAGCAAATACGCTTAACGCTTTAATTTTCATCTTTTCCTTCCATATTTATAGTTTTCATCTTTAGTAAAAGGTTTCGGAATTTTTGAAAAATCAATGAAACTTTCCTGCTTTGTAGGCTCTGGCAGAGGATCTCTTGCCTGCTCTTCAAGAGAGCGCAAATCAAGCGAGCCAACTCCCTCAATCGCCCCTCTTTGCCTATCTCCTGGCTCAAGGCGCTGACCGCGCGTAAACTGACGGCCAAGAACTGCATTCTTTGGAAGCCCAGCGTCAGGCCTCATCTCACGCGGATTAACAAGCCCCACCGTCACGAACACGAGAATTTCCTTTTGCTCCTTAACACGAATCTTGCTGCCGAAAAGACGCGGACCGATCCACCAGATGTCTCTAAGGAATGGAATGCCGCTATCCTGCTGCGTTTCTGTAGTCCGCGAAAGGCCGCCGATAACGGCCGTCATTCCGCTTGACATGTTAAACTCAGTAATAAGACGCTGAACATTTATTACTGGATACTTTGCAGAATACGTCCCAGTATTGGACCCTTCGTCCTTAGTATCTGCGGCTCCAGCCGTCACCCAATCTGTACGACTTGAAATTGTCGGCACCACAGAAACATTGATAATGCCGTTCGTGCTGATGCGCGGCACCACCTCAAGCTCAATGCCCCAACTGAAAAACGCTTCCTTCGCGAACATAAATTTATCCTCGCCAGGAATCGCCGCCATATTCATCGAAAGATCGAGCGAATCGCTACTGCCGCTCGTCGTACGTTTGGCGGAGATGGTGACGTTCGGATATTTCTCTGTCATATCGACCTTCGCCTTCTTGCCTGACGAGACGATAATTTTAGGATTAGAAAAAACTTTAGCGTCTTCACTCGTCTCCAATGCGCGGAGAACGAGAGCTAATTCCGACATTCCAATCGTACCGTTAACGTAGGAGAGGTTTGCCGAAGAACGATTGCCGAGATCAACAAGATTGCCGTTTGCATCTTTAACCGCACCGATAACATAACTGCCATCGCTGTTGTACTGCGAAACGCCCTCTATCTTACGCTCGTTCCACCCTGCGTCGAGAGCGAGCGAGCCGCGCATACCATCGAGCATCTGCCAGTCGATGCCGAGCTTATGCGATGCATTATTGGAAAGCTCCACAAACCTCGCTTCGATGTAAACCTGCGGCGCTTCGACATCAAGCTTTGCAATGGCCTTCTCGCAAGTATCTAAAATAAGACGCGGAGCCGTTATCATGATTGTATTTGATTCAGGATAGGCAACAGCCATTTTCGTTACCTTCCAAACCTGGCCGAACTCTCCATTCCACATCAAATTGAGGTTATTCGCAACCTCTTCAGCCGAGGCATGATTAAGCTTAATAACTCTTGTTTCGATATGGCTTCTTTTTTCGCGCTCTTCTATCTTGCGCTTCTCTTCCTCTATTATTGCTTCCGCTATTTTCGCTGCCGTATCCTTCGCCGTTGCCGATGAAGCCTCTGCGACGGCGTTTTTAACCGCTGTTTTAACGGTATCTACCGATGTGGAAGAGGAAACAACGTTTTCCGCCGCTTTCACAGCCGCCCTCTCGGCGACAATCGTGGCAACCTTTTCCACCTCGGAAATATTAATATTCTCAACACTCGCTGAAGCATTCGAGTAAGAAAAAATCACAAACGAAGTAAGAATGGCAACGAGCGCGTTTTTCATTTTACCCCCTGAAGATAAAGAATTTACGGATGAAAAAATTCATTAAAAATGAAATCACAATCTCGAGAACAAGGGCTATAGTCGTCATCAACCCGAAAAAGTGGATAAGAAGCGATGAAAAACCAAGAGCGATGAAAGTTGCCAAAAGAGCCACTCCGAAAAAGAGCAATAACTCCACATACCAGCGAAACTTGCCCGGCTTGAAAACAAAAAGCCTGTTAAGCACCCAACATATTACATTCGCTACAACAAAGCCCGCAGCGGTGGCCGCCGCGAAGCGAAAGGCCCTAACAGAATCGGAGACATCAGCACAAGGAAGAGAAAAATGTTTAACGGCCCAATCGTCTTGACCTAAACAAAGGAGGCACGATGAGGCCAAAACATAAAAAACAACGCTTTGCACGTATGTCGAAATCACTCCCGCCGAACCATATTTCACGAATTGAGGAAACCACGATATTCTCTCTCCGAGCACCACTACTGCAAAAACCGCCACGGCTCCCACTAAGGGGAGCGCGGCGAGCATATACGGCAAGATGAATGAAGAATCTGTCATCAAGTTTTACTTCTTTATCTTACTTGAGAGGAGCTTTCTTCTCTTCGTTCTTTTTGCTTTCCGTAGGTTTCGGCAGGAAGCTTTCAACCGAATAGGAAGAGACGGTATACACCCAGCTTGAGTTACCAAGCTTGATATATCTATCTGTACTATCCTTGAGGGCTGCGCCTACTGTGAGCGTCACATTCGTATCGGAGCCTACCGTAACCTTAGCAACAACGCCTGTAGCGAAGCCAAAAATAGCCGCATCGGTTGCAGGGTCCACAACTTTATTGAAGCTAATCCAAGGCTCATCGACAATCTTGCTTTCGCACCAGCGCTTGGCAATCTGATCGGCGTCTCCCGAAGCGTCGAACGCATCGAGAACATCAGATACGAGAACGCTCTGCCCTTTATAAAGAGCGTATCTGCCGCGCCCCCACTTAGCGTGACGCTCGCCAAGCTGGAGAGAGCATATCTCTTTCCCCTTGGCGTCGGAAAGACGGACTGCAAGCGGCTTTTCTATCTTAATGCCGCGAGCAACCTGACCCACTTTAAGCTCGGCAAGCTTAAGAAGGTTATCTGCGATTTTCTCACGCGATGCGGGGTAGCCGTAGTATGAATCGATTTTCCAGCCATCCGTTCCTGATGACAGGGAGAGCTTATCGGAAAAGGCGATAGACGAAACCTTCGACACATCGAGATTTTCAAGCACCTTCTCACCATTGAGCTTCGCGCCAGAGGGGCGCGAAGAACTGCTCAGATAAAGCGCCGCGATCGCCAATGGCGCCGCAACGGCTACGAGAACGACAAGATTTTTGTTAGTCATATTATCCTTTCTAAATTATATCTTTATTCTCAGGCACGTTTCTTTCTGAGCCATCCGCGGACAAGCCCAAATAGAATGACGAGAAGCGGCATAAGAGCAATGTTTATCGTCTTAAGAGTAAGGCCGAGAGAATCAATGCCGCTCGTAAGTTCCTTGCGGACATTCTTAAGCTGACGGCTCGTATCGGCCTGCATTTTGCGGAATCTGATAATCTCATCCTGCTGCTCCTTCGAGAGAATCATGCGCTCATTGCCGCTCTTCCTGCTCTGCAAAGCCTGAAGACGCTGCTGTGTAGCCTGAAGTTCAGCCTGAAGTTCAGCTTCCTTCTGCTGCCACTTGCGCATAGCTTCAGCCTCAAGCTCGTTAACCTTCTTAAAAGGCCTATCGGAAGCACCGCGGCTACGAACGCCGATAAGCTCCTCTCTTCCGGCGAACTGCTCGATGATATTGGAAAAGAGCGTCAAGTTCTCATTGATGAGCTGAGGAATCAACCCGAAGGGAGTCTGCATCATCCTGACGCAGAAATCATCTGCGAGGAAGTCGGAATCGGCAATGATAAGGACAGTACCCTTACCTTCGGAAAGAGCCTTCGAAACATCGTTTGTTCCATCAGGGCCCTTGGGGAATGCCGTTTTAAAAGTGCCGGTTAGACGCGCGGCGAGAATGCGCGAAGAGCCATCGGGAATCATATCTTTGACGCCGCCGCCGAACTGGAGCGCCATTTTATCGACCGAGCAGGAATTATCCTTTGAAGACTCGATAACGCTCGTAAACTCAAGGTCCATCCCCTTCTTGGCATACGAAAGCGAGCCAGCGAAAGGAAGCATTACCTGCGTAAGACGCGAGACGAGAAGATCGCCCTCGCTCATATTGCCCTTGCCGAGCGAAAGGAACGCAGGGTTTTCTTCTACACCACCTTGATTATTTCCAAGCTTCGTAGCGGCGGCAAGGTCACACGAAATTTTACCCGTGTCAAACTTAACGCCCCACGCGTCAAAAAGCTTTCCAAGCGTTGAAGGACCATCGCCGCCTATCTGCATCTGACCCATCATCGGGTTCTGCGACTGGCGAGAGGCGATCATATCCTTGATGGAGAACGGATCGACACAAGCTATTACTCTGCCGCCGCGAAGGATGAACTGATCAATCGCGTAAAGAGTAGCGTCGGAAAGATCTTTCGCATGAAGAAGAACGAGCGTCTTGACCGAGGCATCAATTTCCTTTACATCAGTGGCGATTGTTTTCACTTCATAATCCTTCGCAAGCTCTGAAAACGCAGCCCAGCCGCGAGGAGGACGCTGCCCCATCTGCATCATCATGGGATTTGCAGGTGGAGCAATGACATCCTTCAAAGAAGTCATAACGCCGATTACGGGACGCTCCGGCCACGCCACACGCGTGACAAGGCGAGTTAAATCATACTCAAGCGTGGATTCAGTCTTGGGAGACAGGACGCCGAGAGCCTCTTCCCTATCGCCACATACTGCAACGATGCCGAAATAAATGGGCGAGCCGAAAGGATTTACCGTCTGCGGCTCAATGCCGTAACGCTGAGCCCATTCCTCGGCATCAGAATCAGGCTTGGGATCGTAAGCTTCAAGAATCAAGCGCCCGCCAGATGCACGGACATATTCTTTAAGAAGGTTCTCAACCTGCTGGGCGTAAGTCTTAAGCATCATCGGCATATCAGGCTGCGATGTGCTTACATAATACTTAAATGTGACATCCGTATCAAGCTTCCCGAGAACGGCGCGAGAACCTGACGAGAGCGTATAAAGCTTCTCGGCCGTAAGGTCGGCACGCAGAGGAAGTTTTGCAAGAACGACATTGGCGGCTGCTGCAATTATAGCAATAAGAATAAGCCCCGTCACACCCTTGGAAGCGCCGCGGCGGCCGTCTGTCACCGTTTTTGCGGCTGCAATCATAAATACCATAATTGCAATGTAGTAACCGATATCGGAAAGATCGACAACGCCGCGCCTCAACGACTCAAAATGAGTGAGGAGCGAGACGGAAGCGATGGAGTCGGTAATCCAGACGGGAACGCCCCACCCTGCCACTGCGCCGATTACGGGATCAAAACCGATTATAAGAAGGAAAAATACAAGAGCCAAAGAGATTACAAAACCAATCACGCTCGATTTCGACACGGACGAGGCGAAAACGCCAGTCGCACAGGCGGCTCCCGCGAGAAGGAAGGAACCGAAATAACCTGCAAACACCGCGCCCCAGTCTGGCGAGCCTAAATAGCCTGCCGTGAGAGCAACGGGAAAAGTAAGCAGAAGCGCGATTGCAATAAACGCCCACGCAGCGAGGAACTTGCCGACAAGCACCTCCGTCAGCGTTACGGGAAGCGTAAGAAGAAGCTCGGCTGTTCCATTACGCCTCTCGTCAGCCCAAAGTCCCATAGTGGCTGCGGGCACGAGCAAAAGGTATACCCAGGGGTGCCAGAAAAAGAACGGCGTCAAATCGGCCTGACGACGCTCGTAGAACATCGCTACCGCGAATGTCATAAACCCGACGAGCGCAAGAAACGCCACCAAAAACACATACGCTACAGGCGAGTCAAAATACGATTTAAACTCGCGTTTAAAAACGGCCTTTATGTTCTTCATCACTTAACCTCCTTCGTCGTCAAAGCGCGGAACGCTTCATCGAGACGGGCATTGCCGGAAGGATCTTGAGCTTTAAGCCCTTCCGGCGTACCTTCAAACTTAACTTCTCCGTCGGAAATAACGACGACCTTAGAGCATACGGCGTCAACTTCCTCAAGAATATGCGTAGAAATGATTATAGCCTTTCCGCGTGCGGCCATATCTTTTATCATGCCGCGAACGGTGAACTTCTGATTGGGATCAAGCCCATCGGTTGGCTCGTCCATAATCAGAACTTTAGGATCATGGAGTATCGCCGCGGCAAAAGCAGTGCGCTGACGGTAACCCTTGGAAAGCGTCTCTATCGTCTGATTCGCCTTACCTTCCAACTTGGCAAGTGAAATAACATCAGCAACCGCCTTCGCCGGATCGGGGCAACGCGAACTTCTTACGGAAGAAATGAACGTAAGATATTCTTTCACAGTCATTGCACGGTAACTGGGAGCTGACTCAGGCAGGTAGCCAATATCCTCTTTAGCCGCAATTGGGTCGATTGAAATATCGTGACCGTTGATAACGGCTGTGCCAGACGCAGGCGGCAAAAAGCCTGTAATCATGCGCATTGTTGTGGATTTTCCTGCTCCATTAGGCCCAAGAAAGCCAAGAACCTCACCTTCCTTGACGCTAAAGGACACGCCCTTCACCGCAACGAAGTCTCCGAAGTTCTTTTTCAGATTTTTGACTTCAAGCATATTTTCCTCACTTTATTGCGTATATGATTTTTTAATTATTATGCGTATTATACCACATTTTTTTTGCAAGTGACTTCATGCGATTAGTGCGTTATGCTAATAGTAAGTGACGGGTGAAAAAGAGAGATGCGTGCAGTTTGAAAATAAGCGCGAGTCAATGATATAATACACCAATGAAAATTCAATATCCGCAGGAGCTTCCCATCACTCATTACCGTAGTGAGATTCTGAAAGCTCTCTCTAAAAACAACATAATAGTCGTATGCGGCGAAACAGGCTCGGGCAAGACGACTCAACTGCCTAAGATGGCGTTGGAATGCGGCTGCGGAGCAAACGGAAGGAAGATTGCATGCACCCAGCCGCGTCGCGTTGCGGCAACGGCCGTAGCTGAACGCGTTGCGAAGGAGCTTGAAACAGAGACAAGCAAAGATGTTGGATACCAGCACCGTTTCGACAAAAAAATTTCCGACGAGACGAAAATAAAATTCATGACCGATGGAGTGCTTCTTTCAGAAACGCTTTACGACCCCCTTCTGGAACAATATGACGCAATCATAATTGACGAAGCGCACGAAAGAACGCTCAACATCGATTTCCTTCTCGGAATATTAAAGCGCGTATCGACAAAGCGAAAAAACTTAAAAATCATCATTTCTTCCGCGACGCTCGACACAGAGAAATTTTCCAAATTCTTCTTCGATGCTCCTGCTGTGGTCGTGCCTGGGCGTCTCTTCCCCGTAGAAGTCTCTTATCTCTTATCAGACGACGAAGAGAATATGGATTTGCCGAAGGAAGTTCAAAGAGCGGCCCGATCGCTGCCAGACGACGTTGATACGCTTGTATTCCTCCCTGGCGAGCGCGATATCCGCGAAACTTTAGATTGTTTAAAGCGAGACATCCATCTTTCCAAAAGTGAAATAATCCCTCTCTACGCATCACTTCCGCCAGGGGAAATCCAGCGCTCTTTCAAAACTCTTTCAAAACGCAGAATAATCCTCGCGACGAACGTCGCCGAGACTTCACTTACGATCCCCGGCGTTAAGGCCGTAATAGATTCCGGGCTTGCCAGAATATCACGATACATCCACCGCACCCATGTTCAGCGCCTGCAAATCGAGCCCATAAGCCGCGCATCGGCGCGCCAGCGCGCAGGAAGATGCGGGCGAATCGCTCCCGGCAAATGCATAAGGCTCTACTCAGAAGAATCTTTCAATTCAAGAGACGAATATACTCCTCCTGAAATACTGCGCTCTTCACTTGCAGGCGTAATCTTGACGATGCTTGAATTGCGCCTTGGCTCGATTGACGCGTTCCCCTTCATAGATCCGCCGAAGGCTACTTCCATCCGTGAGGGACTTCGCGAACTTATTGAGCTTGGAGCCATTGCCCGAGACGGGCGGGGCGAAGAAACACGCCTTACAAAAACAGGGCGCGCGCTCGCAAAAATCCCGTTGGAGCCTCGCCTTGCCAGGATGCTGATAGAAGCGTCTAAACTGGGAACGCTTCCAAACGTTCTCCCGGTAGTTGCGGCGATGAGCTGCGACAATCCCGTAAAACGCCCTCTTGATGAAAAAGAAAAGGCCGATCGTGAACATGCCAAATGGCGCGTTAAAGACTCCGACTTTCTCTGTACTCTCGAACTGTGGAAATGGTGGGAGGAAAAATCTTCTGCGTTAAGCGCTACGCAATTGCGGAAAACGGCATTAGAGTCATATCTGTCATATCCGAAAATGAGAGAATGGCGTGAGCTTGTCACAAGGCTCAAATCTCTTTGTATGCGCCTTAAGCTCGACACTCAAAGCGATAACTCAAGCCCGGATCTCCTGCATCGTTCCCTGCTCCCTTCCCTGCTTGGCAAAATCGGCAGGTTTGACAGCGAAGAAAACGAATTTCGAGGGGCGCATGGAATCAGATTTCAAATCCATCCATCTTCTGTTCTCTCAAAAAGTTTCAAACCTAAAAAACAATTCTCAAAAAAACCATTTACCAAAAACACGCAGGAGAAAACGAAAGTTCCAGCCGAATGGGTCATGGCAGGCGAGCTTGTCGATACATCGCGCCTTTTTGCACGTGAGGTAACGCGCATCGATCCATCATGGATAGAGCCTGCAGCGGGTGAACTTGTTAAAAGAAGCTACCACTCGCCTGAATGGGACGCTCAGCGAGGTTTTGTTACGGCGAAGGAAAGAGTCTCGCTTCACGGGCTTCTCCTTGTAGACGGAAGAAGACGTGATTTCAGCCGGATCGATCCTGAAATTTCGCGTGAAATTTTTATCCTTCACGCTCTTATTCTTGGAGAAGTTAGAGACCCCCCGCTCCTGCTTAGAAAAAACAGAGAAGTTATCAAAGAGCTCGAAAAAATATCAGAGCAGCGAAGAAATAAAGATCTATTCGATACAACTAGGCTTGCCGCGTTTTTTGACTCCGCTTTGCCCAAAGAGATAAATTCTCTTCACGAAATGAGAAAATTTCTCCACGGCGCCACAAACGCTGAGAAAAAAGCGCTTACGCTTAATCGCGAAGAATGGCTTGGCGGCATTGATCTGTCTAAAGGAGATTTTCCCGAAGAAATTTCAGTTGCAGGCGCAAAATTCACTCTTAAATACCGCAACACGCCAGATGACGTGAAAAACGACGGAATAACTTGCATCGCAAAAAAATCTGAGGCGAAATCACTTTCTCTCTGGAGAGCAGACTATTTAGTACCGGGAGTTCTTCCAGAAAAAGTCGCGACGATCTTAAACAGTCTTCCTGCGTCACTCAGACGTGCGCTTCCCAGAATTTCAGAAACAGTTTCTCTGATTCTTCCAATAATTAAAGAATCAAACGAGCCTCTTACAACTGCAATCCGCCAAGCCGTTTACAAAAGGCTCGGCATCCGCATACCGGAAGAGACAATTTCAGAGGTTAAAATACCGGCGCATCTTACTGTAAAATTCGAAATCCGCGATGACGCTACTGGGAAAACGCTATCCTCCTCAAGAATTCTTCGCGAAGCGCTTTTGAAAGCAGGTATCGCAAACGGCGCAAATGTTGCAACACAAACTGCAACGAAACATACTTCATGGGACTTTGGCGCAATCTCTAAAAGCGTGGAAGGAAGCGCCGGCAAATGGGAGATAAAACTTTTTAAGGCTCTTTACGATGAAGGCGACGGAGTTTCTCTCAGGCTCTTCAAAACAAAGGAAGAGGCGGCAACAGAACACGAGCGCGGCACAGCGCGCCTTATGGCGCTTGAAATAACGAAACAATCGCGGCGAGAATACAACGCAAAGCCCCTTTCCTTTACAGCGGCACTTTTCTTTAAAAGCCTCAATTACGATAAAACACGCCTTTCAAACGACATTCTCATAAAAGCGATTTCATTCGCCGCGCTTTCAAATTCAGAACCCATCACCGACGAAAAAACATTCTACGAGAGGCTGAAAGCGAAAAGAGGCGAAATCAACGCTGAATATACCTCTCTGACTAGCCTCATCAATTCCATCTTTGAAGATGCATCTGCCATTGAACAAGAACTTGAGGATGGGAAACTTCCAGATGACATCATTGACGACATCACATCGCAAATAGCGTATCTTGTACATGCGGGATTCGTCGCACGCGTTCCTTACGAAGAACTCCACTTCTATCCGAAATTCTTCAAGGCGCTTAAAATCCGCATAGCTCGCGCCAAGAGCGACAAAATGCGAGACAGAACTAAAATGGCGAGGTTTGAACCTTATTGGAAGCAATATCGCGATGCCGCAGTAAAAAAGACCGTTCCCGTACATAACAGGAAGGCCTTTTTTCAATACCGTTGGTTACTTGAAGAATACCGGATATCGCTTTTTGCTCAAGAGGTCAGGACCAACCGTCGCGTCAGTCCTGAAATCCTCTCACGCCTTTATCTTGAAGCTACGAACAAAGAACTGTAAGTTCAAGATACCGCGCTTACCATTCAACGAGCGCAAACGAATTAGGCTGCATACGGATAAGAAACTTGCCGTCGGCATCCTTTTCAAGAGGCACATCCGTAAACGAACGAACAGCATCCGTGAGGAGGCAACGGGCATTATCAAGCTTAACACCCGGAACATCAAGCGTTACGTGCGCAATATCGGTAACGTTATTATCATCGGAATAACGCGAAACGATAATGGCGCCAGAGCCGTTCTTTCCCTTTGCGGCAACAACAGAGAAGCTACCCACCGGCTTCCCCCACTGAGGCTTTATAACAGTTCCCGTATTTGCGTTCGACCAGCTCCCGCGGCTTTCGATGACTTTGGCGGAAACCTGCGTACCGCGATCGAGAAGTTTAGACCACGCACGGAAAGGATAATATCCCTTCATCGGCCAATAAGTCGTAGTATTAAAGAGGTTATTCATCGCGCATGAGATACGAGCATCGTAGAACATGAGCATATCAATCGGCGCGTACTGGCAGTCGATAAGAGTTGACATGATAAACGCCGCGCCCTTTTGGTTAAAACGGCCAGATTCCACCTCAAGGCTATACACCCAATGATCAGTCCAGCCTTTGACGTAGTTCCACTCATTGAGAATAGATTGAGTTTTCGTAAAACCGTACTTGTCGAGAACCTTGCGGACTAGATGGCACATATTGACGAAATGCTGGGGCTCGGTCGCGTAGCTATGCCATGAGAAGAAGTCGAGAGGAAGCGATTTATCGCGACAATAGCAGATAAAACGCTCCGCCCATTCCATATGGCCGCAGATTGCAGGACCGCCGATTTTCAGCTGAGGAAATTTCTTCTTGAGATGCGTCGATGCGACTTCATAAAACTCAAAGAAGTTTGTGACCGTTCCGCCCCAGCAACGAGGGTTTTCAGGCAGCGACGCATCGGAAGCGTCAAGGTCGGGCTCGTTCCAGATTTCCCAATAAACGATATTAAACTGGTTCGACCATGCGATATTGTGCGTTGTGTGCGCCTTATCAACGCCCCATCCCCAGCCTTCGTTGTAGTGCTTGATAATATGTTCGCAGATACGCGCCCATTTCGCAAAATCCTTAGGAGGTAGCGCTCCATACTTCTTAGGGCCATGCTCGATCGTCTGACCAAGGCGGAAGAAAACTTCCGTTCCGGCGCGGCGAATGGAATCCAGATAATGGTCAGTGAAAACGAAATCGTAATTTTTAGGATCAGTCTCGTCGGCATCGAAATTCGGGAATATCGCGTTAACATCACACGTATGCGCTCCGCCCGAAACGCAGTTAATCGAGTCATGCGTACGAGCAAACGGAATGCGTGCGGCCTTGTAATCTTCAAAATTTCCGCGCACCTGGTCGCCACCCGGCTTCTTCACCGACGGGCCGTTATTTACGGCGTTCATCAGCTTTACAGGCCCTAACTCCTTTGACATATCCACTGTGATATGAGCAAGGGGTGTTCCCGCATGAAGCTTTCCGCACAAAATAGCTGCGGAAGAAATAAGTAACAATGTTTTAACTTTTTTCATTTTTCTGTTCCTTTCTTTTTATCAAACCCTTCAGTGGCGTTTTTTCCACGCTCTAAAGCCAAGTCCTCTTCAAGGCTCTTAATCCTTTTTCTCAGTGCGTCTATGCTTGCCTGCTCCCACTTATCGGCTATGGCATCTACCTTTTGAGAGGTTTTCTCTTGAACGGCAGCGCCCTTTTTCTCTTTGTTTTCTTCGCGGGGAGCAAGACAAAACCCAATGCAGGCGCCAGCAAGAAGAGCAGCGGCAATGAAGAATTGATTTTTTATCATAACAACGAACCTTTTTTCCGTTACATATCATAAGGCGGAGGAGACACGCGCGCTTCAAAATCAGCCTGCGTCCACCTACGGAAATTTTCTTCCTGAAGAGCCGCCTTATACTCCCTGTACCCCTCTGTCCAAATCATAACGGCTATCAACAAGCGCAGAAAAAAGGAACCGCCGATTGGAATAACCCAAATATTGGTTATTCCTAAAACCGGCAGAAGAACGAGGAGAACCGCAACAACACGGCCTACCACCATCGCAACATAAGTAGCCTTCGCCCTCGGCATGAAAAAGCGCGCAAGAGAACGGAAAATGCGCCCGCCGTCCATAGGGAAACCTGGAAGAAGATTAAAAAGGCCAAGCGTGAAATTAATCTGCCCTGCGATAAAAAGAGCTATCGTAAGAAGACTATTCCCAGGAAGAAAATAGGAAACTACAATCAGCACAATGCCGAGAACAAAGCTTACGATGGGACCTGCGGCGGCCGTGAGAAGCTCCTGATAAGCCTTATACGGCATACGCTCAAGGGAAGCGCACCCTCCGATAACGGAGAGCGTAATATCACGAGTATTACAGCCGAAAAGGCGAGCGGTGAGGCTATGGCCGAGCTCATGAAGAACAATCGACATTAAAAGCAGCACCACTAACCCGAGAGAAAATAAAATGCTCCCCGAATGCAGAAACATGAGCGCGATAAAAATAGTAGACCAATCGAGATAAATTGGAATACCAAAAACTTCAAAAAGTCTGATACGTTTAAAACCAAACATACTCAGCATCCCTTCTTGCCGTCTTGAATGAAACTTTGCCTCTTTACTGATTTAAGCACCGCATATCCGCGGCGAGGAATAATCTCAACCTCCGGGAAATAACGCTTCTGGACAGGCTCAAGCCCCGCTGCGTTTTTGCAGACGCTGTAACAGACGCCGCCTTCTTTAAGCGCCCTTCTTGCCGTCTCAAGAAAAACTTCAGCAATGCGGTAGTCGCTGTAATAAGGAGGGTTGCCGACAAAAACATCGAACGAACCATCCATTCGCTGAGGCGTTCCGTTATCGGAAAGAATCACCTCGGCGGGAATAGAAAACTTCTCGGCGTTTTCCTGAGCAGCCTCAACTGCGCGAGAATGAGAATCAACGAGCACCAACTTTGACGGCGGCGTATTTTTTGCTGTAAGGTAGGACGCTATCAAGAAACCTACCAGCCCTGAGCCGCACCCCATATCTAAAATGGACAACGGAACTGCACTGGCAGAAAGCTCACGCGTTACAATTTCCGCAAGCGCAAGCCCTCCTTCATCAAGCCTCCTATGGCAGAAACACCCAGGATAGCTCGAAAACATCAGTTTCTCGCCGCCAGGCACGCTCGCCGGCCATTGGGCCCTGAAAGAACGCACGCGTTCCGGATCGGATTTGATTTTTTCAAGAAGCGAATTGCGGTCGCGCTCCTTACCGACGAAATCAAGCTCTATCTTACCGGGCTTAAGGGCGTAAACTTCCTGCAGAAGATCAAGCGAAAGCTCGCCAGACATAATCTTAGGACCTGTCCTGAATTTGACAAGATCCCAATCTCCTGCAGGAAGATGCGGCGTGCAGATACACTTAGCATGCCACACCTTCTCAATCGCATGGCGATGATAAATATCAAGCACGTGGCAGGTTACATCACCTTCCAGCATCTTCGCCTTTAAATCGGCGGCCTTATAGCCGACAAGAAGAGTTTTCATTAAAGCGCCATGGTTTCCGCCGCCTTCTCAAGGCGGGCAAGTGTTTTCTCGCGGCCGAGCAGCTCAAGCATCTCAAAAAGCCCGATTCCTTCGCCGCGTCCCGAAACTGCCACGCGTATCGGGTGAACCCAAGGCCCCATGCCATTACCGCACGAAAGAGCCTTCACAACTTCTTCAAGCTGAGGGGCTTTCCATTCCTGTACCTTTGAGAAGCGCTCTACAAGATCAAGAAGAAGTGCTTTTACTCCGTCCTTTTTAAGACGCTTTTCAACGGCCTTTTCATCAAACGGGTAATCATCGCTGAAGAAGCAGCGTACCTGAGATGGAATGTCGTTTAAGAATTTCGTACGCACCTGAAGTTGCGAGACGAGGAACTTAAGGTCAAAGCCATCAGGGACAACCATTCCTGAAAGCTTTGCCCGATTGACGAGCTCAGAGGAAAACACTTCTTCCGGAAGACGCTTTATATATTCGCCATTCATCCACTGAAGTTTTTTAAGATCGAATTTCGCGGCCGTCACATGAACTTTTTCAAGATCGAAAAGCGAAATCATTTCTTCTTTCGTGAGAACCTCGCGGTCGTCACCGGGATTCCAACCTAAAAGAAGAAGATAATTGAAAAGCGCTTCAGGAAGATAACCAGCCTCACGAAACTCACCCACAAACGCTGCGCCATCACGTTTTGAATAGGGCTTGCCCTGCTGATTGACAATCATCGAAAGATGACCGTATTTCGGAACTTCCGCGCCGAGAGCCTTGAAAATGCAAATATGCTTAAATGTATTTTCAACATGATCATCGCCGCGGATGATATGCGTGACGCGCTGGTCGATATCGTCAACCACGTTTGCAATATGGAAGATGGGCGACCCGTCAGAGCGGACAATAGCAAAATCCTGAATATCTTCAGCCTTCTTCGCCATTCTGCCCTTGACGATATCCTCAAACTCTATAACGCCTTCCTTGGGCATCTTAAACATCACCACTTCCCCGGTTTTTCCGTCACGCGAAGTACGCTCGCACTTGTATGCGTGACCGGAGGCAAGAAGCTTTTCTACTGCTTCCATGTGGCGCGGCTTGTTTTTCGTTTGATAAAAGGCTTCTTCATCGTAAGAGAGCCCAAGCCATTTCATACATTCAAGAAGCGCCTCAATCGCCTCAGGCGTAGAGCGCTCAAGATCGGTATCTTCAACGCGAAGAAGGAACTTTCCTCCCGTATGACGGGCGAAAAGCCAATTGTAGATTGCGGCACGAATATTGCCTATATGAACCTTGCCCGTCGGCGACGGGGCGAAACGAACTCTTATTTCTGACATAGTTTTTGTATTATATCAAAAAGAGAGCAGAACAGGGGAAAAGATAGGGTGCACCGAGAAATTCTCATTTTCGAGTATCTCAAGGAATTCACCGCCGAGTCTTTCGATTTTTGGAAACAACTTCTACTATAATCTTGTAAATCTTGTTAATCATGTCAAAAAACTTCAGGTAGCAGTTAGTCATCTCTTCATCCCTTGCTTGCAATCGGGAAGAACAAGTTTCGGTCACCGCGCGAACTCATAATTCTTCGCGCTTGTGAAGATCGACGACTGTGCACAATACGCCACTATCCAAGACGCGCTTAGCGTCAATCTTCACATGCCCGAAACTTTTCTTCCCTCTTACAAGCAGCTCTAATTAAGAAAATGTTCGAATGTTTGAATGTTTGAATGTTTGAATAAAATAAGGACTCCTCCATTTTCCCTCTTCCAACCTGCCCGTGTACCCCTTCTAATTATAACAACATAGAAAATACGCTGGCGTGTTAGCCCGCGCACCTCTTAAAAGTTGTCTTTACCAGTTGTCCAAGTTGTTTCCAATCTAAACATTCCAACATTCTAACATTCGAACATTCAAACATTAACCCTCTTTATTTGAAACAACTCTTCTTTGGCGCATGGGCGAACTCGCCCGTGCCCATCTGCCGACTTTGTTGGAGATAAAAAAGTCGCAAATTGGCAATACAAAGCCAAATAGCGATTTAACATGAGGGGGAAATTTAATGGTTGCCTCGCAGGGACTCGAACCCCAACAAGCAGAATCAGAATCTGCGGTGCTACCATTACACCACGAGGCAATCCCGCGTGCTTTCCGTACTGGCGGGGTCGACGGGGCTCGAACCCGCAACCCCCGGATCGACAGTCCAGTGCGCTAACCAATTGCGCCACAACCCCGTGTTCCGTGAAAGCGATATGTAGTATATCATAAATTCCGCACACAGCGCAAGGGGGTAAATAAATTTTTTTGAAAGCGCAGTTTGCCATAATAAACGACACCCGATTTCAAAGTACCTCGAATTTACACATAGCCCGTTTGCCAAATACGCGACACCAAGTTAAAATAGGAGAATGA
>JAHBAE010000088.1 GCA_018384485.1 Kiritimatiellia bacterium | reverse complement strand
CCAGAACCGCGAGGTGAGAACTGCACGGGAGAAGCCCTTCGGCAATGATACGCCTTCCTCGAAGATTACCTTCAAGCCCGACGCGGGGATGACTCGTGTCGCCAACAGAGGCGGTGCGGCGAAAGGACACGAAGGTCACGGTCGAAAACGTTATGCCGATGCAGTTGACGAGACCGTCACCGTCGAACGACCGCAGACCTGTGACCGGTGCGGGGAGCAATTGGGCGACTTCAAGGTTGAAGAGCGCACGGTGCGCATCGCGATACCGCCTCACTACAGGACGCTCCGCTATCTCGTTCAGTCCGGATGGTGTGAGAGTTGCAATCGTCAGGTCTCGCAGAAGGTTCGCGGCGGATCACAGAGTAAGGACGCGCTGATGGTCCGTGAGGTTCTCCAGTCGGTCATCGAATCATTGCGTCTTCGTTGTGCGGATCCAGTCACGAAGCTGACAGAGGCGCTCGATGCCTATGCGGTGGACCCGGGCATCTGCATCCCCGACTTGCTCTTCCCGTTGCCGACACACAAGGCGGATCTCAGTCGGCGAGGGCGGGGACCCGTCGCGTTTAGAAAAAGCGGGGAGAAGCCGCATATGCCTTTCAGACAATGGGAAGATCCTGAAAGTTGACTGCGGCTTCGGACTCGACCATTCGAAAAAGCTCAGATGCACTTTTGCTCAGATGCGCAGATGCCGAGGTCGGTCAAGACCGCGATAGCGGTGTTGACTGACCGAGTACCCAATCCTCGTAGCCGAAATAAGGAGTCTCAGCCTTTCTACCAGCCTATGCAGTGAGGTTCCCGCGTTTAATCCGTTACCTTCACCGCGGCAATATCTCCTATCCCAAGCATCGCCATCACAAGCCTATCAACGCCTAACGCAACGCCTGCCGCAGACCCTATTGATTCCAAAGACGAAAGGAACGCTTCATCTAACGGATAATCTAACTCGCCTAAATTACGCCGCGCCTCCCTCGCCTTCTCGAATCTTGCGCGCTGCTCTTTAGCATCGCAGAGCTCAGAAAAGCAGTTGGCAAGCTCAACGCCGTTAAAATAAAACTCCCACCTCTCGGCAAATGGATAATCCTTCTTTGAAATAACGGCAAGAGACGCTGCCTGAGGCGGATAATCCATTAGAAACACACCTCCGCCGATTTCTTTGATCGCAGGCTCTATCTTTGTCGCCATGTCGAAATCAAATCGGTCCTGATTGAAATCGCCCTGCCATGGATCCCACCCGGCGTACTGAAGAAAGGCTTCTTTTACCGTTAAAGTCCTTATAGAGCTGTCTATACGTTTATCTTCCAGGAGCATATCTGAAAGAAAAACTATCAGCGATGAAAAATCGTTCTTTATATCAATGTATGAGCCGCCTTTACGATACCATTCCATCATCGTAAACTCACTGCTGTGGCGAGAGCCTGCCTCCCCTTCCCGAAAGCACGGACCTATTTGATATATCCTATCCATGCCCGCGGCAAGAAGCTTTTTCATCTGCAACTCCGGCGAGGCACGCAGATAAGTGTCATTTTTAGGGTGATAGACCCAGTCAAGTTTAGAGCGGGGAACATACGGGCAATCTATATGTTCCTCCGGGGCGGGAGACTTAATTCTGACAGGAGTTTCAACTTCGACAAACGAGCGAGTATCAAAAAAACTGCGCAGCGCCGCCAGAACTTTAGCTCTGAAAACAAGCGTTTCCGGTTTAGCGCATAAAGGGATATTCGTCGAACTAAGAGTACTCACAGATATCTTTCAAGATGCCGCGAAAGAACAGTTCCAAGACGCGTCTCAAGCCACGGGACAACTTTCCAGTAATCTCGAAGAGCAAGATATTCGCCTATGGGGCCTGACTGACCTGGCTTTACGCCGTACTCGCATCTAAGCATAATATTGCGGGCCGTCGCCTCGTAAGAAACAAATTCCACAACCTGAGTTCTAAAACCTAGTATGCGCATAATCATCGCACGGAAAGAATCGGTAAGGATATCGCACATCCGTTCACGCAAGATGCTCTGGCGGAGAAGCCCAGAGAAAACGGCAGCCCCTTCAACTCCGCGTGACGCGCCGATTGCCTTGTGCAATTCGTGCTGGCAGCACGGCACGCTCAAGACATACTCCACTTTCCATTCTACAGCCTTTGCAAGAGCCTCGTCAGTTGCGGTATCGCAAGCATGGAGAGAAACCACCATATTGACGCGCTCACCCTTTTCCGGATTATACGAGGCGATATCAGACTCGATGAAAACAGCTCTTTCCTGCAAATCAAGCCTTGAGGCCATCTTGCGGGCAGATTCAATGACATCGGCTCTAATATTGACACCGATAACTTTCACGCCCTTCATTCCAAGCGCCTCGGAAAGATATGAACAGAGCGCAAGCGTAAGATACGCCTTGCCGCAACCGCAATCTACGACCGTAAACGATTCGCCGTCGCGCGATTTGACAGTCTCGCCGACAGCGCGGAGAAATTCATTGACCTGATCGTATTTTCCTCGCATCGATGCGCGGATGTTACCAGAGCCATCGGCGATACCGCAAGCTTTCAAAAGAGCGGTGGAATCAAACTCGTTGAGAGGAAGCTTCTTCACTCTATCGTGCGGACGGACAACGGCCACGCGCGACATTTCGGCGGAGCGTGAAACGAGCTGTTTGCCCTTTTTTGTAACGCGAAGATGAAGATCTCCCGTAGATGTCATGAGATGAAGGTCTCTTGCGCCTCGCTGATTGAGAATCTGCTCAAGCCCTTCGGCCGCAGCATCGATGGAGAAATTCTTCACCATCACGCGCCCGTCGTCGTTCATCTCAGCTTGAAACTTGCGCTCGCCGCCTATTTCAACAGGGCGCATTGCGATGCGGAACGGCTTGCCGCCGCGCCGCACCGTCTGTACGATCTTCATAAAGCCCTCGCCAAGAACGCGGGCTCTGATTTCCTCTTTAATGGCAGGATCAAGTTCGAAGCGGTCCATGTTTTTTCAATCTTAGCGGTTGACTAAATCTTGAACGGCCTTTTTAACAGCCCACCATTCACATTTTCCTTCAACAGCCTTTTTGACGTCGAAAAGCTTTGAAACTTTCTCAAATTCAGCAGCAAACGACGCGTCCTTTTTGAGAATGCGAAGCTTTTCGGCGGCAACGATGCCGTTTCTCAGCTGAAGAAAGCGCCAACTTGGCTCTGCTCCTGGATAAACAAGGAATGTGTCTCCTGCGCGCCAAGAGCCGAAGCCCGCTTCCTTAAGAGGATCTTGCGGCCAGCTGTTCCACGCCCAGCGGAGAAAGCCGTCAAGACCTGAAATGGCCGGATAAACACCAAGCCAATAAGCCTCTTCGTTTGCGGAGGTCAAAAATGTGTTCGGGTAAACAGGCCAGCAACAAACGTAAAACGTTGTTTTAAAACCTTTCTTTGTGCGGTCATTGCATTCAGCGAGAAAATCAGATGTCACATGACTTAAAATCTGCGAATAGATATCAATGTCAATGCCCTTGAAATCGCTTGGCTTGCGGTTGCCCGCCATCGCAATGCGCATTTCTGGAGCGTAGCGGTGAACGAGATCGACAATAGCCTTAACTTCCTCGGGGCTCCTCTCGTCCATCGACATTATCGTGTCTTTATACCAGCCTTTTTTCTTGAGGTGGGCGGCAAAGCGGCTCAGGAAAGCGCCCCAGCGCTCTTCAAACTCCTTCGTCCCCGGCTTTTCTTTAAGCTTCCACGGGCAGAGGGAGTAGCACGAAATATCAGGCCCGAGCCCACATGAGCGGCCGAACTCAACATACTCATCGAAGAGCTTGAAATCACCTTCAACCATTGAATGGTATGCGTCGCGGCACTGATGATCCCACGGTTCATCGAGAATGGAAACGGTGAGAGTTTTTTGCCCTGCCGTAGCAAGAAGCTCGTAGACAGGCCTCATTGCATCGTAGTGCTCTTTAGAAAAAGGCTTTACATTCGCAATGCGCGCAACTGCCCAAGGGTGCTGCCAGAGGTCGAGATAATATTTCCAATCCTTTGCAGGAGGAAGCACCTTATCAAGAACCCTCACATGAACCATGCCAAATTCATAAACGCCGCTTTTTGCATCGGCAGGCACTGTAACTTCCATAACTCTCGGGCCGGCGCCCTTCGCACCCCAGCAAACCCTGTCGTAGCGCTCGAGAATATCGAGGGAATACGGCGAAGAGACGAATTTCACAGGGAACATCGCGCCCACACGCACGGAAAGAGGAGATTTTCCAATCTTCACTTCACATTCATCAGGAATTATTTCCGCAATCGTTTCTCCGCGCCACACTTTAATCTCATGAACCCTAGCTTCAATAGAAAGCACCGCAACAGCACAAACTACAGTAGCTATCAACTTTTTCATGTTACTCCTTTTTGTTTAAGATTTCTCAATCAACCGTGGCGCCTCATCTGACGCGTCTGAGGAGGGTCTATAACCTCAACGCTCGTTGCAAGAGCCTGCTCCTTTGCCGTTTTGCGACGGATGCACCACATCTGCACGATTGAGAAGAGGTTAGAGAGGAACCAGTAGAGCGACAGCGCCGACGGGAATGAGTAGAACATGACGAGCATCATGACGGGCATAATAACCATCATCATCTTCTGCTGGTTCTTATCTCCCGTAGACGGAGTAAAGGCACTCTGAAGAGCCGTTGAAACGGCCATAAGGATAGGAAGAATATTAAGCCCGCCGAATGGGAGATATGCGGCGAGAAGCCCTTCCGGCTCCGAAAGATCGCCAATCCAGAGGAACGGGGCGTAGCGAAGCTCCACCGCCGAGCGAAGAACATTGAAAAGCGCGATGAAAACAGGTATCTGCACAAGCATCGGCAGGCACGAGCTCATGGGGTTAACTTTCTCAGAGCGGTAAAGGGCCCATGTCTCCTGCTGAAGACGCTGCGGATTATCTTTAAACTTGGCCTGGATTTCCTTCATCTTAGGCTGAAGCTCCTGCATCTTCTTCATGCCGACCGTGGACTTATGCGTCAGCGGCCAGAAAATAAGGCGCACAAGGATAGTCAAAAGAATAATGGCTATGCCGTAGTTGGGTATGAGAGAGTTGAAGAAGTTAAGCACCCATACTATCGGGTAGCATATCCACCTCCACATGCCGAATTCCATGACATCCTTCATCCCAAGGTCCCAAAGAAGAGCCTGTTTCTTAGGCCCTACATAAAACTTCATCTCGCGAGAAGCACCGGCGCCGGAGATGTTTGCTTTTACTGCGACTGACGAGGGCCTGTAATTAGCCGATGTCATATCGCGCTGAACTATTGCCGAAAAACCAGAAACGGGGGAATCGGACGAAACGAGCGCCGAAACGAAAAAGCGGTTTTTGACTGCAATCCACTTCTGGGGAAGCTGAACCTCGCTCTTTATGCTCTGCGCCATTCCTTCTGCACTCTTTGAGCCGCCGCAACCGCCAGAAAGGCCGCCAACGAGATATGGCTTCAACGGGGAGTCGTCATCACCGTGATGAACAACCTCGCTCTTCGCTCCGAGAACCTGGAGGGAGTCGACGGAAAGAAGACCGTTCTCGGAGTTTCCCATCGCCATGACGCCGAGAGAGATAGAGGAATTTTCAGGAGCACCTCCGTTAAACTCATCGGAATAAGAGACGATATAACCGGAGCAAAGCTTCACAATGCGCTTTACCGCGGCGTTTGCAAAAACGACTTGATTTGAAGAGGAAGAAACAATATCAAAGGAAGAATCAACGGAAGAACCTGAAACGCCTTCAAGCGCACCGAGAGGAGACGAGCTGAAATCGAAAACAACCGCAGGATTCTCTTCGCTGATCGGACCGCGGGAGCGGGCGTATTTCTTCAATACTGCATTTTTAACGACAGCGCCCCATGAAGAAAGCTCTATTTTAAGCTCATCGTTCTCGAGAACGATAGTCTTTTCGGGGACTGCAGGCAACTGAGGCTTTACTTGAGAGACCTCTTCTTTTTTCTCGGCAGGCGGAAGAACCTGCTGAGGAGTCTTAGCTACATTTACCGAATTCGTTGAGGCGGCTTGTTCCTCGGAAACTGGTGCCGCTGCATTCTCCTCGGCCTGAGCCTTTTCTGCCGCCTTGCGAGGAGACTCGATAAAAAGATACCACATCAAACCTGCACCGAGCAGCAGGCATGCGAATTTTTCAAATTTGTTCATTTTCCTTCAATCCTTTCATTGCCAAATTCAAAATCATTTTTCCAGCATCCTCTCGGCGGCACAGGGTCGTAACCGCTGCGGCCGAACGGATGGCATCTTAACACCCTCCACGTGCCAAGAATCGTTCCTTTAAACGCGCCATGCACGCGCAACGCCTCAAGCATGTAATTTGAGCAGCTCGGCGTAAAGCGACAGCAATCACCGAACAAAGGGCTTAGCGTTATTTGATATGCTCTTACAAGCAACTGCAATATCCGCGATAACATCCCGGACACCCTTTCCCGCTATTGCACGACGCGCAACGAAAATCCATTCGACGCCCTCGGGGACATCGCCGGACTTCACCATCAACCTATACGCTTCCCTCATCAGACGCTTTGCCCTGTTGCGATCAACAGCGTCATGAAAGGTTTTTTTTGAAACGACGACGCCGGCCTTCCGGTCGGCGTCTTCCGATTTGCAATACCACGCAATAAGGAGACGCCCTTTGACAGAGCGCCCCCGGTCGAAGACACTCTTGTACTTCGCGCCGGGGAGTCGCGTGGACATGTAGTCAGGCTATCAGACCTGTGTTAAACGCTTGCGGCCCTTAGCGCGGCGCCTGGCGAGAACTTTACGCCCACCCTTCGTCGCCTTGCGAGCACGATATCCGATTTTCCTTTTCCGCTTGATTTTGGACGGCTGCCATGTCATCTTCATTTGTATATTCCTTTCAACTTAAAATGTTTGTGTATTTTACCATATTATCCCCCACTTGCGCAAGCGCATCGCCCCAAAATTATACGGCCAACGCATTAAAAGCCGATCCTTCCCCTTTTGGGCCCCTGAATCGTTTTTAATGCGTTGGAAGTGTCTCAGCAACCAA
>JAHBAE010000076.1 GCA_018384485.1 Kiritimatiellia bacterium | reverse complement strand
TGAACGCTGGCTGCTGGCTGCTGGAACACTTCCAACGCATCAAAAATTCGTTCTACCTCGCGTCAGCGGGGAGAAGGAATTTTTGATGCGTTGGCCGTACTACTTTATGCAATAATTTGCGCATTTTCCATCGCCTCTATAACAAGCAAACACTCCTATTAAAAAACAAGCCCGGAATCGCCGTAATGGCTTATCCCGGGCCAATTCTTGCGCGTTTCTCTTTATATTAGAAGCTATAGGAAATCGAGAACGACGCAAGGTGCGAATAAGCGTTGTCGCACGAAAACTTCTGGGGGTCACGCAACCCTGACTCGTCATGAATCATGCGCTCAGAAGACTCCATAAGAATGAAGCTGTAGCCGAGATCAAGACGGAGGTTGTCGAGAATCTTATATCCAACACCAAAACCTATGATGTGGCGATCACCGGGAGGAATCATCGTTGTGCCATACGCGTCGGCGGAAGGATCCATATCGTACGTATAGCCCATACGGCCGCAGAGGTCGTCGGTGAAATCGTATTCAAAACCTACGCCAAAGCGCCAGACATCATGCCAATTAAGCATCAGCCTGCGTGAGCTGGGAGGAGGGAGACGGAAGTCGATGTGATGAACGGAGCTCCACTCGGTCCATGTGACAGAAACTCCGCCGCGGAAATTATCCGTGAAATCATAGTTGGCGCCGAATGCAACGGATGAAGGAAGATTGAGCTTAGCGGAAGCATCGCCAGAGGGAGGCACTGCAACCTTACCACCAGTTGCTGTTGTTACAGCAGGATGAACGCTGCCAGAAGCATCAAAATCACCCGTCAACTTATGGCTAATGCGCGAACGGTAAACGGCGCCCAAGCGGAGATCATCAGTAACCTTGTACTGAGTGGCCAAAACGTACCCGCAGGCGAAGTCGTCTCCCTTGAGATGGGTTCTGATATATTGGCGACCTAACATAGAATCCATCGGAGCAAAACCAGGATTGATGCTTGAAGCGTAACCATCCAACGGCGTCTTATAGTTTTCAAACGTTATGTATGACATTCTCGCACCAACGGCGATGGACCAATCCTCTGTAATCTTATATGCGATATTGGGATTGAACGTGAACTGCTCCATTGTCGTTTCCGTCGTGTCATACTTAAGAGCCCAATTGTTATCATATTTCGATCCAAGACCAAATTCACAATAGGACCCGAAACCAACAAAGAGATCTTCAGTAATCGGAGCTGAGATATAAAAGTGAGGCGGCGGGAACCAACCGGGATTCATCTTTTGTTGACGCTGCCCAGAAACATCAACATCACAGAAAGGATTGATAAACGTAGCACCCGCCATAACAGAAATGTTGGTAACTTCAGTCAAGTTAGCGGGGTTGTAATAGTTTGCGGAAGCATCGCCAGTAGAGCCAACGAGACCGCCAGCCATTGCATTACCGCGTGCGGAAGCCTCATAAATGCCAAATCCAGCACCGAAAACCGTCCCTGCCGACATTGCTGCAACTGCTAAAAGAACTACGGATTTTTGAATTTTCATCTTGTTATTTCTCCTGTTTCGGATTGACAGTTTGACAGTATATCATTTTTTGTCATAATGTGTCAACCCCATCCCCTTTTTTTGGAGCGCACTATGCGCTTTATGCAAGAATACAGCTTATGACGCCTTCGGATTGCGGATAGCCTCAAGTCGTCTTAGGTGAAGAAGAAAACAATGGTTTACAATGGAATATAACAGCAGGAAAAGTACCTTTTTGAGAAAGAAATGAATCAGATTGCAAGAAGGCTTTTTACTTTTGCCGTTATTTCTGTTAGATCAATTTTGCGCGAAGAGCCGATATATCCGCCCTCCTTCAGCATTTCAACGAACAGCCGGAACTTGTGATTGCCGGGATTTAGATTGTCTAAAACCTCAACTTCAGCAGAACCGAATGTGCAGGACTCCGAAAGCATTCCGGTGGACTCGGCCGTAACGTACAGCTTTTTTGCAAGACGCACAAAAGCAGGAATCGGATTAAACTTATCGCGCGAATAAATAAGCTTATAATCAAACGGAAACGAATCGATAACTTTTTCTACATCCTCGGGCGTTCGCCTTGATGTGGTAACCCAGAACTCCTTGCCCTTATTCTCTTCAAAAACTTTTTCAAGCATCCTGCGCATCCACTCTGCACTCATCCCCGAACACTTGTTAGGGCCTCCCACGATGACTGCAACCGCGTCGCCTTTAGGTGTATAGCGGGAAAGGAAATTCTCTACCCCAGCATTATAAAAAGCTTCATCGTTCGCAACGAGATTGGCGGGAATCTCAATCACATTAGGAGCTTTTTCCGGACGGTCAAAAGCCGGGGCAAGCACGCAAGAAAACCCAGAAATCCTATAGCCTCTCGGATATAAAACGACTGCAGAAGGCCTTGAAAGAATTTTCGAAACTACTTTCGCCGCATAAAAAGTTCCGCTGCCTGTGCCGATTACGACATCGACGCCCTCCTTCAGGCGAATATTTCCGCTCAAACTAAAAAGCGATTTGCTTTTTACGTTCGCAAAATCAAAAAAGTAACTCAAAGCCTTAGCGATCTTAGATTTAAATTTAACGCCAACGATCTCATAATCAACCCCAAGTGCGCGCGCAAGCGCCTTTGACTGATTCTCGTGCCCGGCTTTGCCGTCCGTCAATATAATCGCTTTTCCCATATTTTTGCCCATCCTCGCGCACTTCTACGTTATCTTTAGGATCGATTATCATTTTTTAGCGATTAAAGCGAAATATTGCTCAACCCCACCTTAAGCGGGATTTTCGCTCCATTCCATTCGAACGTGCCGGGAACAGGAGTCGAGACAACTCCTTTAACTTTGCCGCCATCAAACGCAAGGTCAACTTCAATCATCTTGCCAGACGGATGCGGCCAGGAGGCTTTGACTGATTTAAGCGAGCCCGGCTGGGGAGCGACGCGAACCTTTGAGAAGAATGGAGCATCAGGAGTTATACCTGCAATGCCTGCACGAAAGAAATACAAAGGATGAGATCCCCACGCATGGCAATCGCTGCGGGCACTTACCTTATCTGTTTCAGGGCACTCAAGGCACGTCGTGCAACCGATGGCGAGATAACTGCGCCAAAGATCAAGCTCCTTCAAAAAGAGATCGGGGCGATTGAATTTGAAGAACGTTTCAAAGAGGTAATATTTGAAATACACAGTCGTCCTGACAAGGGACGGATCTGAAATGAGTTTTTCAAAACACGCCTTCGCCTGCTCGCCCTTGATAACATCGGCAAGAAGCATAATCGTCTGCGTATGCTCAGAGAAATGCCGCTTGGCGGGATCGTCGGCAAAAAGTTGGCGCGATTCATCCCAGAACGTCTCGCGGCAGGACGCGGCGACCTTTTCGGCCAATTCCTCCCAATGGGCGGCAATATGGTCATTCCCCATCGCCCTTTCGACGCGCTCCGCCCCGCGCAGCGCCAGCACCCAAAAGGCATTGATAACGCCGCACGGATCGCGATTGACCGCGCCAGGAGGATTGCCGAATTTCCAGTCTTTAGACTGAGGCCAGTCGATAAACGACCAACCAGGGACATCGGCGAGAAGGCCGTCTTTGCGAGCGTAATATTCAATGCCCGAAAGAGTATTGCGGTAGCCGATTAGACGAGAACGAAGCCATTCACGGTTTGAATGGCGCATCATATAGTCAGGATGCATCAGAAGGTAGCAAAGAGTATACGTAAGCCCTTCCTGATGCCCTCTCGTCGGGAAGTTGAACGGAACAAGTCCATCTGAAAATTTTGCGAAATCGTAAATCTCAATCGCTCTCATCACAAGGGCGTCGTCGAATGTCATTGAAGAGATCACATTAAGCTGCGCACGAGTGTCGCCCGGGTACATCTGCTGTTCATAGTACGGACAGTCAAAAAGCATCTCATGCGCGCACATCTGCATGCTGCGCACGCAGATATCCTGTATGGCCGGAAAATCCTTGCCCTCATTCGAGATAAAGACGCTCTCGCATTCAAGAGGATAACGCGATTCGATAAGAGAGACTTTTTTCAAGACAAGCGGCTCATTGGCTGTCTCCACCACGATAGTGCACCAACGGCCGCATCTGAACCAAGTAGAGGAAAAAAGCGCGTCTTCTCGCCCATCAGAAACGAACGTATCGCCAAACCCATACATTCGCTTCCCCTTCCATTCGCGCCTATCGAGCTTGAGAGAAGTTTTCTCGTCTAAAAGAGACTCTGCCCAGAGCCATTCAACCTTGGCTCCGCGGCCGCCAGAGATAAGAACTTCAGGATATGCGCACCTATATTCGCCGAGATCTATGATATTCGTAGTAACTGTATTTGGCGCATAAGTTTTAGGGAGAGTAAAATCGACATTGACGCATTTGCCTAAAGGGATGTATCTTTCCGTCTGATCTTTGAGCTGAGTCGGATAGGCCTGCCAGCCGCCGCGCCTCATACCGCCGATTACATTCGAATCGGGGAGCGGCGCGCGCAAAACTGCCACGCCCTTCCATTCCTTAGGCATAAGAGTATATGGGCCTGCTCCAACGGCTTTATTCTGAGCCCCCGTTCCCCACGGACCGTTAACGATGTAGCCATTGTCAGACACGCCTTCAACTATGCCCGCGCTCCAAGGAGCTACGCCAGTGGTAAGGCGCTGAGCGTATTTCCCGGACGCCGCAAGAGCAAACCCGAGACGAACAGAAAGCTGTGCAAGCGGCGCATTCCCATCAGAATGCTTCCACACCACAGCCTCAATGACATGATCGCCCTTTTCAAGGTTTAGCTTATAGCTTTGAAACATCCAATTGCTTTCCGTGCCGCGGTGAGGGCCTCTGCCAATAAACTTGCCGTCGCAGGAAAGATAAAACCTCTCGTCGGCAGAAACGTCAATTTCGAAAGACGCGCTTGCGTCTTCTACCTTAAAGGGACATTTAAACCTGACGATGCGAAGAGCTTTAGGATGAATTTCATCCGCCAAATCTGCATGCGTAATCCAAGCGGCAGAATCAAAAAGTGAAAGTTTCGCCTGAGAGGTACTTCCTCTTATCAAACGCTGAGGGCGAATAATCTGCTGCGACACCGCATGAACGGGCAATGCGGCTGCAAGGGTAAAAGGAAGGACAAAAAACGAAAATATAGATTTATTTTTCATTTCTAAATTATATCAAATTTACACTACTGAACGCAAACGTATGCATAAAACGATTAAATATCGCACGCCCCGATATTTTAACACAGAGACACAGAGGCACAGAGATTTCTTCATCCTCCTCTGCCCCTCTGCTCCTTTGCCCCTCTGCGTTAAAATTTTTCATCGCAGAGTAGCAGAGAAGCAAAGACGCAGAGCCATCCTCATGCCGTAAGGCATCTAATTCTCTCTCCTCTCGGTGCCTCTGTGTTTAAAACAACGAGGTTCAACTGACGTTTTTAGGTTTAGTCTCAAGAGATAAAAGGGAAAAGGGTCGGCAACAGTATTTTAAATATTGTTGCTGACCCTTCTCATTTCTGCCTTCCCAGTTTTGAGTTTAGCAGCTTACTTATTTCTTCACAGGTGTGTTGCGCATCACAACCGTGACGGACTGAACCGAGTTCGGGCCGACCTCGATATTCAGCTGATCAAAGCCGCTCTTGGGACCCTCATAGGCTCCACTGCCGGCATAGCCAGTCTGCGTATCCTCGTAAGCAAACTCCTCCCAGAGCTTCGCTTCGCCGGGAACTTCGCGGCAGTCGATGTACTTCGGATCCTTGATGCGGGCGATGCGGTAAGTCGGCGCAGCGAACTGCTTGCCGGGAACGGTGACCTTAATCTTCTCCGTCGTCTGCTTCGTGTTGACAATCACGAGGCAGAGCCTGTTCCTGCCGTCTGTAAGCGCCACCCATTCAACTTCGCCTTTGACAGCCGGGGCCTTCTTGCCGAGGCCTTCCTTAAGAGCGCGGCGGTAGGCGTAGACCTGGTCAATTACGCGAGAGGAAGTGTAGAAAGAATCCTCAGTATTCATATCCTTTGACGTGCCGTGATGCCAGAGAAGCGGATTGAGGCGAACGGCGCTGCCGATTACATGATAAACCGAGCCCTGAGGACCAACTTCCATGCGCGGGCGGTTGAGGGGGCTGTCAAGGTCAACATATTCAGATCCTTCATCCATCCACTGAACATTCCAGCTCTTGCCGTTCGAGATGTAAAGCCCGCCGGCGAGGTTGCACATATTATGATGATAGAAGCCGTCAACCTCTGGCTGGCACATCATCATAAGCGAGTAGTGGCCCATGATAAGCGCCTCGCGGAAGATGCGTTGGCAGCGGTTGTCCTCGTCGGAGCGCGGGCGGATCTCAGTCCACCACGTGCGCTTGCCTTTAATCTCAGGAAACGCCTCGGCAAAGCCGCGGATACGCTTGACTCCGTAGTAGGAGCAGCTGTAAGGAGTTTCCGCGCCATAAGTATGATATGTAATGTGCGAAATCTTATCAAGGACTCCCGTCTTCTTCAACCCCAAAATGAAATATGCCGAATACTGGTTGAACGCAGCCGCGGCGAAATACGTATCACGCTTGATTTGACCTGCGGCAAGCATACGCTGGCGGACATGCTTGATGTCGGGATTGAGCTCGAAGTTCTCCGCGACCGGAACGCCCATCAGGCAACCCGGCCATATTTTGAGAATCTCAGGGACGAGCGCCGTCCACAACTTGATTAACGCATCCTGGCGGTCGTACGGAACGTAGTACGTCTCGCAGCCAAGTTCAAAGCCCTGCACCACATCCTTATAATTGTTGTCGACGATCCACTTGACGAACTCAAGGCGGTTGGAAACTGCCGCAGCAAAGAGCTTCTCATCGGAAGCCTGCTTCGGACCGATGGCGCTAAGTCCCAACAGCACCTTGAAACCGTTCTCCTTCCAGAAATCAAACTGCGCCTTGGGGTTGGAGCGGGTTTTCGGGTTCTTGCTGTTGCGCCGCGCAAACCACATATCTGAGCTCCACGTCGCGGAGTTGTAGCACCCTGCCTTCTTCATTACGGCTGCCGTCTGCACTTTGTTGGAGATAAACCAGTAGTCGTCGCCGTATTCGTGCATCGCACTGATATAACCTACGACTGCTTTTGACGTTGTCTTCGAGAGGTCGCGCATAGGCTTACCCGAAAGATCAAGGTTAATGCTGAAATCAGCCAACGCCCAGATTGAGATCAAAGACGCCGCTGCCGCTATTGTCAGTTTATTTTGAACTTTCATACTTTCTTTTCTTTCGTTTGTTTTATGTTTCTTTTTGTTGTAAGTATACCATTTATTTAAAACACAAGCCAGTGCGCATATACAATTATCAATGCTTGTAAACGATATTCGCGTATGCGCCGCGCTCTGCTGCGCGGGCGTACTTCACTGCACTCTTCCCGAATAGTATTGCGTAAAACGGCGTCGTGCGGCGGATTCCTGCTACCTTCTCGAGAAGTTCGGGAATTTCATTCTGCACAAGTTTTAAAAAACCGCACCAGCAAGTTCCTATCCCATTTGCGTTGGCGAGAAGCTCAAAATTGGAGCATGCGATCGTCACATCTTCCCTCGGAGTTGTAACTCCAGGAACAGTTTCATCAGATGAGACAATAAGAATGCCCGATGCATCGCGGAAGAAAATATCTTCTCCGCCCTTGCGAAGTTTAATGGCGGGAATAGCAAGCCAGCGAGGCAGCAGTTTAGCGCCATTGCGATGCTCCTCTACCGCCTTCAAAAACGCTTCTCTGAACCCTTTTACCGCAGCGCGGTTCGGATAACACGTAAATGTAAGCGCACGAGCATTGCAGCCCGTAGGAGTGTTGGCCAAAAGTTTAAGCACCTTATCGAGAACGGCGGGGTCGACATCTTCCTCCGCGAATTTGCGAATGGAACGGCGCGATTTAATCCAGTTGGAAACTTGCTCGGCATTAGGAAAATCAAGGTCTTTTACGGGCGGAACTTCCTCCGCTTTCACGCCGTCAAAAGCTATAGCCCCCACAGGGCAGACTGCAAAGCAATGCTGGCAGCGCATGCATTTTTCAGGATGCGCCATCGCAGGCATCCCGTCATTGTTCAAGGAAAGCACCTTGAATGCGCAGTCTCGAACACACAAGCCGCAATGCAGGCATTTTTCGGAGTCAACCTTAAAATCGACACAATCTCTCAACTCGATTTGATTTTCAAATGTTCTTTCTTTCATGGCAAAATTATTCCTATATGATTCTTCTTATAGACAAAGCAGAAGAACGCCCGTCAAAATTGAAAATAGAGCAAATGCCTTGCGCCGAATGTCTTTCTCCTGGAAGAGCGCCCCGCCTATAAAAAAAGTAAGGACAATACTCGAGCGCCTAATCAAACTTAAAACCGATATCTGCGCGTCAGGCACGGCGATGGAAGTAAAATAACACGCGTCACTCGCGGCAAGCAAAATTCCTGTAAGCGGCATCGTCCAGCGCCATTCGAAACCGCGGCGACCCAATGCCGCAGGCACGGCATATATAACCATCATTCCGCCAAGAAACCACCACAGTACGGCAAGCGGATCAATTCCCATCCCTTGCATCAAATGTTTATCGTAAAGCGCGCTGCAGCTTCCGAGGAGAGTTCCGGCAAAAGCGAGCGACACCGCCTTAAGCCCGCCAGCTGAAGTATCGCGCCGCGATGAGAGCGAAAAGAAAGCGCAGCCCGCCAGAACGAACGCCATTCCAACGCCTTGAACGAAATTCGGAATCTCGGCGAAAATCAGCACCGCGCCTATCAGCGTCCAAAGCGGCCCTGACGCCCGAATAGGAGCGGCGCATGTGATGGGAAGCGTTTTCAGCGCAAAGTACGTCGCCGTCCAACTCGCCGCCACAATACAGCTTTTGATATTGAGCAGCAACACTTCCTTTGGCGGAAGGCTCACCACCTCTCCGATACGCCCCGATAAAACAAGCAATGCCGTTAGCGCCGCCCATCCACTGAAGGTGGTGAGAAAAAGCGTAGGGAAAACGGAATTATTTTTGACGCTGGCTTTTTTACAAAGATCGTACATGCTCAAGCATGCGCTTGAGGCAAGAATCCATAAAAGCCAAGAATCAGGTGACGGAAACATTAGATTGTATAGTGCCTAAGCTCTTCGCCGTCATAGTAACCAATCGAACGGCTCGAGCCGCCCTTTGGGAGCGAGACGGAACCGGGATTGAAGACTGTAAGCCCGCACTCCAGAGTCTTCAGTTCGGGGATGTGCGTATGCCCGTGCGCGAGCACATCGGCAATTCCGAGCGGAGGAACTTTATACTCGTTCCAGAGGTGCCCATGCGTCAAGAAGAACTTTTTGTTGCCTGCATCGAGAATTTGATAATCTTCCATAATAGGAAACTTCACCATCATCTGATCGACCTCGGCGTCACAATTGCCGCGCACGGCCACGATAGATTCAGCGCGCTGGTTAAGGATTTCTGAAACCTTTACCGGATCGTAGAAATCAGGAACGCCGTTGCGCGGCCCATGATAGAGAAGATCGCCCAAGAGAGCGATCTTATCGCAGCCCAAACTGTCGACGAGGGCCAACGCCGCTTCAAGCGCCGAAGGCACACCGTGAATATCACTTAAAAACGCTATTCTCATATTGGATTTTATTTCTGTGCGATGTTTATTTTTCTCATTAAATTAGCCACCTTGATTATCCCCGTTCAACCAACCCCTTCGGCCTGAAGCAACATTGAAGAGCGCATCCGAAGAGCCTTATAAGGCCGATTGCAGTCATCCAACAGAGCATCGAGTTGAGAGACGTGGCGTTAAGGCGCATCAGCCAATCCATCAGCGACGGCGGAAAAAAGCCTTTGAAATACCCATGCCCCGTTACGACAAGAAGAACCGCCGGATAGAGCAGATTTAGCGGAACCATCCACCATAAAAAAGAAAATCTGTTCGCCGAGACTTCCGCCGTCGTGTATATGCCGACGAGAGAGTTCATCATAGTTACCGCAATCATCCAAGGGATCGCCCACCAGAAGGAGGCGTAAAGATTGCCGTGCGGAAGAAGATTTATGATAAAGCGCCCGAAGAAAGTAAAGAACAGCGCTATGAAACAGCTGAAGACGACAATCGCGGCTGATGTCTTAAATATTAACGGGCGAACATCCTCCCCCTTTGCAGACCTCTCCGCCGTGAAAGGGAATAAGGTAAAGACGAGCGTGCAATATAGAAAACTTGAAATATCGGAAAAGCGCGTCACCACATAATATGCCGCCGAATCAATCTCCGGCAGGCGCTGACGCAAGACGGTAGTTTCTATAAGGCCGCAAAAGCTGCCTGCAACTCCGCTTATGGCGAAGATTAAAAACAACTTTCCAAAACGCTTCGCCACATCCTTCGACCAATAAGGCTCCGCCTTGACTGAAAGCTCCTTGCGAAGAGAAAAAATCGACATAACAATATTGAAAACTGGCGTACTCGCCTGCCCCACGAAATAGCCCGCAAGAGGCCTAAAGGGCATCGCGACAAGCATTGTCAGAAGCCGCACCGGAGCGCCGATGAGATTTATCAGAGACGTTGCGCGAAACTTCTTAAGAGCCTGCATTGCGTTTGAATAAACAGGCGCAATGGCGCCGACAAAGGAAGTTAGAAGAATCAGCATCCCAAGCGAACCTTGGGCAACGCGGATGCGCTCAAGGAAATGAGGCAACATAAAGTAAGAGAGCATTACGGCGCACAAGAGAAAAACTCCACTTGCGATAAAAACGCCTCTCATCAAAGTTTTCAGCCTGCCCAACTCGCCGCGGATGGAAAGCGTTGAAATCTCGTTGCGGAACGTTGAAACGAAAACGGCCATCGGAAAAGCGAGGAACGCCGCATAGTTAGTTAGCGGCAGAACCGCCCCCAATTCAGAGGGCGGCACATAATGCGGCACAAGCCAAAGCCCGACAAACGCATTGAGCAAATCAGCCGCGCGGTTTGCGAGAAATATGATCAGCGAATACCACCAGAAATCACCAAGGCGCACGCGCATCTTGCCGATCAACTCTTTCATCGTCCGGCCTTTATACATGCTTTACCCAAGTTTCTCGCATAAACTTGATTGAGCGCGAATATATCTGATCGACATTCGACGTGCTTGAGATTTCGAGGAAATCGCGAATCTCCTCAGAGGAAAGGAAGTAGCGCGTCTTTAGCACATGAACATAACACCTCACGGGATCGGTGTTCCAAAGTTTTCTGAAAATCCAATGGGTAAAGCGCCATGTCTCGCCGCGCAGAATTTCTTTATCCTCCGTAGGCAGAACGAGCGCTTCCTGTTCACCTTCATTGTCGGGGTGCGCCCCCTCAATGGATATCTCGCCGTGCTGATTCGGATTGGCATTAAGGATATACCCGCGCACATAGCGGCGGAGCCAGCCTTCTAAGCTACCTTCGCCGCGAAAGAGGTTTATTTTGCCGCGCCCTATCATATCCTCATAAAGCATGCCCATCAAATCACCGGCCGTGATCGAATAGCGGCGCATTAAGCCGACGCTGCGGGAGCTGCCCGCTTCAGGCTCCACAACTCTTTCCCACACAAGCTTCCAGCCTGCGTCCTCGCCCTCGCGGACAAGCTTCAGCCATTCTTCATCTGTCATCCGAACGTCAAACCCCCGGGAACGCTCTCGCGCCCTTCTCTGTGAAGCCAAATACGCTCGGCTCTAAGCCCTTCGATAAATTGGGCGCAAGTGAGAGAGGCAAGGCCATTTTGCACTTTCAGTTTGAGGCCGAAAAGCTCAAGCAGCGCTTTATCGATGATTTTCTCTTCCCCGTCTAAAACTTCCACCTGAATGACGGTAGAATCGGTGGAGGCGGGCGGGAAAGTGACGCGCGCCGTCCAGCGGTTGCTCAAATCCTTTACGGGGAGAGAAACAAAAAGAAAAGAGATTTTCTTGTCTTTTGGCGTCTTCATTTCGCCGCGGAAGAAGAAGATTTCCTGTAAGACTTCATCAACTCGGCACTCTCGCGGAACGACTTCTGCTCGCGAGCTTCCATCTTTTTATAAGTCTCAACGTCGATGATTGAGAACTCAAGCCGACCGTTATCGATTTTAACATCGTATGAAACCTCAAACGGATATTTGTTTGCGGCAAGAGCGTTCTTGATGCGGAGCTTGAGCGCTTCGATAATCTTTGATTCGTTGGTAAAAGGCTTTTCCGGATCAAGGAAACCTGAAATCTTCGCGAAGGCCATCGTATCCTTGTCGACAACCATTTCACCTGTCTCAAAGCCCTCGTAATCGCCCTCCTTAATGTAAATGCCGCCAGGAAGAATGCGCGTTTTATCAATCTTTTCGCGAAGTGAGAAACCAAAAGGCTTCGAAAAATCCATCCTCTTGGGGATAGACGAGAAGTATTTCATAATGGCTGTGCGGTCGGCATACTCTTCTTCGTAGCGGCTCGTCATCTTATCGTATTTATCTTTAAGTGAAAATATATCAGCCTTAAGAGAAGCGACCTCCGCCGAAAGAGCACGCTTATCCATCTTAAGACGAACGATTTGAATCCTTGAATAAACAAGCACGCCAAGAGTAATGACAATACCGGTAGCCGCGATTTTTGCCGAATGTTTCATATTGTTTTCCCCCTATTTCATTAAGATGTAACTCTAACAAAGGCGGGAAACTCCCGCCGCACGAAACTTCCTGTATTATACCATATTTGTGCGAAATAGAGACGAGAACTTTGGAACTGGCTACAAAAATTTGAGTATTGGGTTTATGCGCCAATTTTGATAAAATACCCAATATTTTTTAATTTCAACAACCACACGAGAAAGCACAACTGAAAAATGAACGCAGACACCGCATGTAAAAGAATACCCACACCTTCTATTTGGCTTTCCCTAATACCTATTGTATCTCTCATTGTAATGCTTTTCTTTTCCGTCCTCTCGTTCGGCATCGACACGCTTTCTGGCGCAAGTCAGCTGACACTGCTCATTTCAGCTGGTATCGCCGCATCCATCGCAATGGGAGTTTATAAAATCACATGGGCGCAAATCGAACAGTCCATCGTATCAAGCATATCGATGGTAATGCCGTCGATAATCCTGCTGCTCTTCATTGGCGCGCTCAGTGGAGCGTGGATGTGCAGCGGCATCGTACCGGGATTCATCTATTACGGAATGAAGACGATTCATCCAAAGTTCTTCCTCGCTACGGCTTGCATCGTCTGCGCAATCGTTTCCATGATGACGGGAAGCTCATGGACCACCATCGCCACCATCGGACTTGCTTTAATCGGCATCGGCCAGGCGCAAGGCTTTGATGTCGGCGTCGTGGCGGGCGCGATTATCTCAGGCTCATATTTCGGCGACAAGATGTCTCCTCTTTCCGACACCACAGTTCTCGCCTCTTCCGTAACCAACACTCCGCTTTTTAAACATATTCGCTACATGACCGTAACGACAGTTCCGGCCATGGTGATAACGCTTATAATCTTCGTTCTTCTCGGTCTTAACCATGAAGTTACCTCAACGGAAGAAATGAACTTAATCAGCAACGGGCTTCTATCCAAATTCAACATCTCACCGGTGATTTTCATCGTACCGTTTTTCACTATTCTTCTTATTGCATTGAAAACGCCATCAACAATAGCACTCTTTCTTTCATCTCTCATGGGAATTGCGTTCGCGCTCTACTATCAGCCGGATATCCTTACAGAAATCGCTGGCGGCGCGAGCAGGGTCAAAGGCGGGGTAATTGCCCTTTACGGAGAGGCGACGCTCGATTACACCGACAAAACTCTCAAAGAACTAACAGGGTCACATGGCATGAAAGGAATGCTCGACACAATTTGGCTCATACTTTGCGCCATGATATTCGGGGGTATCATGAAAGGGTGCAAAATGCTCGATGCGATTACCTCTATTTTCATCAAGATGATCAAGGGCCGCATTTCCATGGTGGCGGCCACGGTCGGTTCAGGAATTTTTTTCAACACAGTTCTTGCGGACCAGTATCTTGCCATCATTCTGACTGGCGGAATGTACGTGCCGATTTATTCAAGCATGGGTTATGAGAACCGTCTCTTAAGCCGCACAACGGAAGATGCGGTAACGGTAATAACCCCCCTTATCCCGTGGTCGACGTGCGGAATGACTCAAGCGACAATGCTCAATGTACCCACGGTTATGTACCTACCATACAGTTTCTTCAATCTTCTCTGCCCGCTTTTCACTATCATCGTCGCAGTAATTGGCCTTGGCATCAAGCGCTGCGCAAATGCAGTTTTTCCAAATGCCGTTTCCGCCTCCAACACGCCTCAATCATAAAATGTATTAAAAAACAAGCCCTGTGCCATGAGGCGCAGGGCTTGTTTCATTAATATTGAAGCTATACAATTAAGTACTATTTACCTAATGTAGCTTCGGCATGTGCGCCGCGTGTGCTCATGCCTGCGCCGGCAGAAGCGCCGCCTACATTGGCTTTCACCCCAATGCCACACTGTTTTTCACAGCACTCGGATTTTTCTTTCGGGCAGGACTCGCACTTGAACCAGCAGCATCCAGATGCGCAACCTACGATGACTACCGCCATCACGATCATCATTGTGTTACCATTCATGGATTACCTCACTTTCTTTTATCTTGTGTCCTCCGAAACCCATTTCCGGTTAGACGACGAAATGATACATCTTTTTCTACAGCGACACAAGCGAAATTTTTAAATTTCGTTGGAATTACAACAAAATCAAATAATTCCTCATAGACTGAACACTCTCCGCATTCGCGGAACTTCCCTGCAAAATGCCTCAAATGCGCGTGCCGATTATTATGGCAAACTGCGCGATCTCTTTTTGTCCGTAGTTGCGCTTGCTTTATGTTGTGAAGTTTGATATATTTTGCGTCAGGAGGTTGTGTATATGAAGTTGACCAGAAAAGAATTTACATTTAAAACGGTTGCTGCAGCCGCGGTAGTCTCCACTTCTGCAATAGCCGGGAAAGGAAATGCCATGAAAGAAATCACACTTAAAAAACTGCCGTATGCCGAGAATGCTCTATCGCCAATCATTTCGGCAAACACGATTTCATTCCATTACGGCAAGCATCATGCCGGCTATGTCAAAACATTGAACACTCTTATCCTTGGCACGAAATATGAGGGTATGTCGCTTGAGGAAATCGTGAAGGCATCCGCCCTCGATGCGAATGCACCAGTCTTCAACAATACCGCTCAGTCATGGAATCATGCATTCTACTGGGAGACCCTCTCGCCTGAAGGGAAAAACACAACGCCCTCTACGGAACTTCTCAACGCCATAAATGCCGCCTTCGGTTCCTTTGACGCATGCAAGGATGCGTTGGCCGATGCGGCGGTAAAACGTTTTGGCAGCGGTTGGGCATGGCTTGTCTCGAAAAACGGGAAACTATCCGTCATGAGCACGCCAAATGCCGAGACTCCCATCACCAGCGCAAGTGTCACACCACTTGCGGTTGTCGATGTCTGGGAACACGCCTACTATCTCGACTGGCAGAACCGCCGAGCTGACCACGTCAAAGCGGTGATAGGAAGTCTTTTCGACTGGCGCCGCATTACCGAGCGTTTCGCAAGAAGCTGACACCGAACTTCCGACATTCGGGTTTCGGCTTCAACCTGCTGAAATTCAAACGTCAGGGCGCGTTGAAACCAACGCGCCGTCTTTTGCTTTTTACTCTATTGCCCCGGCAATGAAATGTCGTGAGCGGTCAAAACCGGTAGGGCGCGGACTCCATATCCCCCTGCGAAGCAGCCCGAAGGGGCCTCTAGGCGGGGTGCCGCGCCGCAACGCTAAACCAACGAATTTACGTTGTGAAATCGTTGCGGATCGCCCGGAGTGCGATCCCTACCAAACTGTGTCTTGTCATAATATTTCATCGCCGCATCTATAAGATTAGTTGCCATCTTGAGGCGCCAGTTTATAATTTATTGGAAGAGTCCAAAAGTTTATAAATTGAGAGGGGCAAGGGTCAGAGCTTGTAGCCCCTTTATGGGCATTATGCCGTTTCTTCTAGACCCAAGATCACTGGAAACAGTGTAAATCGTTGCCACCCAAGAAAATGTGGAACTACTGCAAATTAATCTCCCGCAGAGAACTATACCACCGGATCGCTACAAAAGTTACGATGACCACATCACGCCACAGAGCGCGTCGTCATCCCGCCACTTGACGCAACATCCAATCCTAAATTACCAGCCCGTTCTGGTGGCCGAACCGGCCGGCGCGCCATTCGGACCATAGTAGTAGGTCGTGTTGCCCATTCTGGTGGAAGACCCCGCCGCCGAACCGTTTGCGTTGTAATAGTAGGTCGTATTGCCCATTGTAGTTGATCTTCCCGCAGAAGATCCGTTCGCGTTATTGTAGTACGTCGTATTGCCCGTCCTGTAGGACAATCCCGCCGACGAACCATTCGCATTGTTGTAGTACGTCGTGTTTCCCGTCCTGTATGACGATCCGGCGGACGAACCATTCGCATTGTTGTAATACGTCGTATTACCCGTTCTGTAGGACGAACCGGCGGACGAACCATTGGCGTTGTTGTAATAAGTCGTGCCGCCTCGGTATTGCGGTTGCGCCCACTGCGCCCACGCCATATTCGCACAGGCGACACAGGCAACAGCTGCCGCGATTTTGATTATTGTTCTCGGTTTCATTCTGGTTCCCTCCTTACAAAGTGTTCATAGAGACACATCGGTATTCATTTCTTCCCAGTCGCGCAATGAGCGAAATATTTCGCCAGACATTTCGATCTTGCGATATTCTTCCTTTTCCCCGTTGCCATATGTTCTTACCGCATTAATAATATTCCACTCATTCAACCATCCCTTTGAAATTACCGTATCTCCTTTTTTCCATTCCTCAACATCTTCATGCGAAGTTGGCACAAGCAAACTCACCGTACTGCTCTCAAGTGCTCCTGCCTTTTTAGCTAATTCTACATATCGTTTTGTTTGATCATTGCGTCCATTCCACACTGTTCCGAGTGTATAATTTTTTTCTCCAAATGCCAATGCGGTTAACTTGACACAATATACGTTCACTCCTCCTCTCAACTCAACAAGAGAAACATCACTCACAACAAAGACCATATTGTCGGGAACCTTCAAAGCAGAACCTTACCCAACGGATTGTTGTTTGCATCACGCTGCAAATGAGGAGAGTATAGTGCTTCCTCCCAAACCTCGTCAAATAGCCGACGCTTGCGAATGTCAGTTGTATCCTTATGCCAATACTCAATGTAATAGTCAGGCTTGAACTCGCCCTCTGATATTTCTGTTTGGTTTGCCTCTATATCAGACAATAACGTTTGTGCACTCTTCATAATGGCACGCACCTCCGTTTTAAATTTCAGGTCGTTGTCTGGACCATAATACCTGAACGGTGTGCCCGATATAACTTCAGAAGGCACTTTAGATGTTGACAATATGGCATTCCCTGCAGAAACAACATCTTCTAATCTATATCGATACTGTTTTAAATCTTTCAATTGGCCAAGTAGCTTATTGTCAATATGATGGTCTGAAGAAGCCATCGTCCGTGCAGGCCCTCCTTCGGCACGTCCTCGCCTTGAACGACGTTGTAACTGTTCTCCAACCACATTCTGCTGTTTCGTACGTTGTTGCTCAAGATTAACATTAACTCTATGATTAACATCTGCGTTATTTGGCGGTGGTACAACATCCACACCATCGGCTATTGCGTTGCATGTATCACGGAATACACGCGAGGCAACTGACTTGCTAAACACTTTGCCTGTTCCAGCACACGCAAAGCACTTTTCCTTTGTCGATCCTTCTCCGCCGCATTTAGGACAACGTCCTTCCCCTTTGCACTTGCGGCACGGTTTTGTTTCGTTATTGTTGTCAAACCCAAC
>JAHBAE010000061.1 GCA_018384485.1 Kiritimatiellia bacterium | reverse complement strand
CACCAATGCACCTCTCCGAATATCTTGATGAATTCGCGTTTCGGTTTAATCGGCGAACTTCAATGCACAGGGGAAAGTTGTTTCATCGGATGATTCAGCAGGCCGTGACAATGCGCCCTAAGTCAATAAAGGAGTTCTATGTCTCATCACCCAGAAAGGACGGCCCGGAATGTTAGGCCCGTCAATCAGCCACCCAGTTAATAATTTCACACTACGCGTCTCTTTGAGCCGCATCCTGCTCTTCAAGCCATGCATCAATCATCGCACGGGCTATAGAGCCTTTAAGAGGGATCTCCGGAAGATTCGCCTTGTCAAACCAGCCCGACTCAACGACCTCCTCTCCGTCAGCCGTAAGCTCTCCGGATGCGTATTCAGCGCGAAATCCAATCATAATATTCGATGGGAACGGCCAGGTTTGAGAGCCAAAGTACCGAAGATCCCTGACCTCTATGGAAGCCTCTTCCATGACCTCACGCCGAACGGCATCCTCAAAGTTCTCGCCGGCATCGACAAATCCCGCGACAAGCGTCCAATTTCGAAATTTATAATGCGTATTGCGCTGCAAAAGGATTTTATTCCCTTTTGTCACAAGCACAATCACGGCCGGTGAAAGTTTAGGATATGCCGCATAGCCGCACTTAGGACACACAAGCGCACGCTCAGCCGCATTGGCATGCGGCTGCATCGATGAGCCGCACTTGCCGCAAAAGCGATTGATACTGCGCCATTCCTCAAGCTCGCGCTCCCGTGCCGCCGCACTAAACTCCTCCGGAGACATCGTCGCGAGCATCTGCCTTAAATTATCCATTCTTTCATCCTCTCGTACACATAAATCCGACTGCCGCAGCCGCAAGTCCAAGAACGACACTCCCAATGACATAGAGGCTGAACACTCCCCAACGCCCAGCAACCGCGAGCGAAAGTGCTTCTTTCGAAAATGTTGAAAATGTTGTAAAGCCTCCGCAAAGCCCAATGGTAAGTGCGAGATGGACGCTCTCGCTCCAACCAAATCTTGCGCCAAGCCCACCAAAAAGCCCAAGCGCGAAACTCCCGAGAACGTTAATTCCCAATGTAGTCCACGGGAAGAATGATGCAGGAAGCATAAGCCCTATTGCGTATCGCAACAAACTGCCGCACCCGCCAGCTAAAAATATTAAAATGTAGCTCATTGCGCTCTATTATATTCTTCCTTGATTACTAATCGAACTATCGGCCTGCGTCAAAACAGCTAAGCGTTATATCTCCTTCCCACATGAAAACGCTTTGGCGACAGCATCGCCCATAATGCGGTAAATATGTGCGCAGGGGTCGTAGCAAATCGGTTTCATTTTCGCCGCGTCGGGCTTGCCGTCCGTAAGCGCCGATTCTTCTACTGCACAATTCAAGATGCGGCCGACGACGTTGCAATTCTCTTCATTCATCGAAATTAGCTCGCACTCAAGAACAAGCGGCAACTCCGTCATTACTGGTGCATCAACAAACTCGCTCTTCGACGCGGTAAGGCCGCTCTTCGCAACCTTATCAGAAGCATCTTTGCCGCTCGCAAGCCCAAGATAATCGCAGGCGCGGACGGTGTCGGCTGTACCGAAAGCGACGGTGAAAGCCTTGCGCGCGGCGATATTCGCCCACGTCTTATGCCCGGTATCGATACAGATTGTTATTTCATCCTCAAGCGTAATGCCGCCCCATGCGGCGTTCATCATATTCGGCGTTCCATCTTCGTTGTACGTACCGATCATCAATACCGGCATCGGGAACATCCAGTTCTTCTTACCAAAATTCTTCTTCATTGATGCTTCCTTCATTAGTAACTCACAATTCTGCGCCCTTCACGAGCCATGAATAGCCAAACTTTTAAATCTTTTGGCAATGTAATTGAACGCTTCTAATGGAGATCCCTCATTTTTGCGCAGCTTCTTCTACCGATATGTATTCCATTTAAGCTTCCTTTGCGCAATATTATATCACCCTTGGCGCAACTTATCAATGGCAATCAGACATTAAAAAAGGATATATAACTTTCGTCAGTTACCACTGCTTTTTGCAAAATGCAGATAAGTCTTATCTCGTCTCTTCCTTAACCGTCATGCCCATTTCAGGCGAAGCGTCGTCAAGAAGATCTGCCTGTACAGCGACATTGCGCCAAACAACCGGCGTTAAATGAACATCTAGATTTTCGTCCTTGATGACAATAAGCGAGACAGAATGTTTGATTTCGCGCTTGACGCCGTCCTGATCGGGCGATGAGACGAAAAGCTGCAACCCTAAGTCATCCGCGAACGCCAAGAGCTGATCGCGCCGGGCCGCGTCGATTCCGTAAAACGCTTCATCAAACAGAATCGGCGAAGCTTTAGGCATGTCTGCGGCAGTACCGCCATGATAAAGGAATTCTGCGACAGTCAAGATAAGCAAATAGTTAGGAACCGCCTGTTCACCGCCTGAACCCATGCTCTTGACCTTACGGTCGATGACGCGCCCCTCCTCGTTTTCCGTCACGACCTTAAGCTCAAACCTGAACCATCTGCGATAATCGAAAATCGGCGGAATCTCGTCGATTTCGGCATTAAGAATCTCCTCGCGATGAGAGGAAAGATAATCCCTGAGCTCATCTTTCTCATCACCTGAATCAAGCGCATACCCTTTTCGAACAAGTTCAACAAAATGCTCGTACTCTGGAACCGGCGTTATGCCGAACTGATAGCGATTGGCTCCGAAACGACGTCCGGAAAGCTTGCGCTGAATTCTCCCAGTCAGATCGGTTATGCGCATAAGATCCGTGTAAAGGTGTCGCATCACTTCGCCCATGAAAATACGCTCGAATACTTCCCGGCTCTTTCGGTCAAGAACTCCGCGCAATTCATCGAGACGATGCGTTTCATCCGCAAGAACCTCTACAAGCGAGCTTCCGCGGCGATCGGTTATCCTGTTCATCTCGCGCTCAAACGAAAACGCGTACGGCTCGCCCTTCGGATCTCGAATGCGCTGTTCTATTCGCGCCTCGACTGCACCCGACTCCTTCGCCAAACGCTCCCGAAGCTGCGCGAAATCCACAGCCGCTTCCTTGCATTCAGGGCACTCGTCATACGCAAACTCCGCTACATCCATCCCTTCAGGGATTTGCGCCTCAAACTGAGCCTTGCAAATTTCAATCTGAGCGGAAAACGCTTTCAGTTTCTCTTCCTCTTTAGCGCGAGCGTTCACGATGCCATCCAATTTTCCGCGTTTATCCCCGATATCACGGCTCTTCTCATCCGCTTCCGCTTCCCGAAGGCGCACAGCCTTTTCTGCGGCAGCAATGCGTTTTTCAAGCGTACCGTCAATTCCCTGGGAACGCATCTTAATGCGAATATCCTCAAGCTCTTCGCGATCGGCGTTCGCGTCGGCTCTGCGTTCCGAAGCTACCGCCGCAGCCAATTGCATACGCTCTGTCGAGCGCTCCGCCGCCAAAGCCGCAGAACGCATAGCCTCCGTCTCCCGTTTCGCCATTTCCTGAAGCGCATAAAAGATCGCTTCAAGTTTTTCCATGCGTTCCAAAGATGCATTAAGTGCCGCACATTTCTTATTGGCGACTTTTTCGATTTTCTCCGCTTCGGCAAGTCGCGTTTCCGCCGCGCGCTCCATGCGGGCCTGCTCCGCCTCGCGCGCTTTACGTCCGATAAGACGCGGTTTCACCGACGGCGAAAGCCCTTCTCGTCCTCTAAAAAGCCACGTCTTCTGCGAAAGAAAATCTCCGTCGGAAGGTCCGATTTTTCCCGCAAGGTGCTGCGCTAAGAGATGAACCGCCTCAACATCCGATTCTTCGAACGAAATAAACGCACCAAGCCACGGCGCAAGATCATTTACCGAAACATCGCTCATCGTCCCGCGAACGGCAACAGCAATCTCGCCGCCGTTTCGCCACACGATCTGTCTAACCTTGTCCGCCTCATCTGCGCGGGCGAGCCATGTCGCAAGAAAGTCGTCGCCCACCAACCGTTCAAGAAGCGCTAAATGGCGGGCGTCGCAACCAGATGCAGGCTCCAATAGTTCATAAAGCGGCCGAGCCGCGAGCATCTGATTGCGGATTTCCATCCGCGCTTCCTGAAAAGCCGAAACTTGAGGAATATTCTCGCCGCGCGAACGTATCGCTTTAAGTTCCGAACGATATTTTTCCGAGTCTTGCGCTGCATTATCAGCCTCACGTTCAGCGGTGAACGCCGCCTTTGACCGGCGTTCCTTCTCCAATGATATTTCCGCCCGGATTGACGAGAACGCAGTATCGACATTTTCTTCTCCAGCATAAAGCGCATCTGCAAGAGACCCGACAGCAAAACCAGCGGCTTTTCCTGCAGCAATCAACTCATCCGCGCCTTTCTTCAAAGCCGAGCTTCGCTTTGTACGCGCATCCCTTTCCGTCTTAGCGGCAACATCCGCCAACTTACGCTTGTCAGATAAATCCTGTTCCGCTTCTTGAGCCTTTCTATTCGACTCTGCAAAACGTTGCGCCGCCGACTTCTCTCGGTCAATGAGACCCGTTTCATCTTTTGCGCGTAGATCCTGAAGCCTCTCACGCGCCCTCGCTACTTCGCCTTTGAGATCCGCCCATTCACGCTCTTGTCTTTCAAGGAGTTTTCGTCCTTCCTCTTCCGCTTCTTTTAGCGACGCAGCGCTTTCCGCAGCGGCCGCGCGGTTGCGCTCACATTCCGCCCACGCAACTACATCGGCTTTAAGACGCAGTTTCCCGAGCTTTTCTGACTCGCGCCGAAGATCGTTTAGATAACCGGCTCTCTCATCAATCTGGTCAAGTTTACCCTTACTCTCTTCAATTTCACGAAGCCCCTTCAAAAGCGGCTCAAAAGTATCACGGCTCGGATCTTCTAAAAGTTGGCGGAATAGATCATCATAATTGGCGGCGCGCGCCGCTATTTCGCGATATGCCTTGCCTGTGCGAAGAAGCTTGCAGACATCGGCATACTTCGTTTCGCCGCCGAAGAGCCTCGCGCCAACCGCATTGGCGTAATCGTTGATATGCGGATAATATTTGCCGCCCGTAAGCGTTGTTATACCGCTCTTAAATTCGATTTGCGATGCGGCTCTAAACCGTCCGCCGTCTTCAATCATAAGGGGAAGCTCAGAAACCCCTACGCTCGCAATGCCGCCCCAACGCTCGTACTGAACGTCCATCCCGCGCGCGGAAAGCCCGACAACAAGCGAGCAGACCCGCCCGTTATCAGACTTCAGCTCAACTGCCGCATAAGTAATTCCCGCTTCGCGCGCCGTCCGCCCGGTCACGGCGTTATATCGAAGAACTATACCTTGATAGGTTCTACCGCCCGAATCCTTCGACCCGGCCACGCGAGCGGCGGAGTTAAATTCCATTTCTCGTCCAGCCGTGAGCACAAGATGAACAGCGTCAAGAATCGTCGTCTTACCAGAACCGTTATCGCCCAGCAAGAACAAATGCCCGCCATCAGGAATTTCTATTGTCGTCGTCCCGAGGTTATGGAACTCCACTAACCTAACAGCCGTAATTTTATATGCTTCAGAAGATTGCATAATACTCGCCACCCCTTATGCTTTCAACGATGAAAGCGGACAAACCATAATCCCATCTTCTTTACGAACATAGGCATATTCCCCTACTGCCGTTATAATCATCTTAAAAGTTGGCTTACGAAGTTTCTTCCCTGCAATTAAGCTATCCAGACTATTCAATGTCCGCGCCCCTTCATCAATCAAACGCTGTCCTCCCATTTCATCAACAACTCTTTTGCGATAATTATTCATAACATCGTGAATTATATCAAATTTCCTATGTCATGTACAAGCATTCGGGTGATTGGCTAGTTTTCATTCGGGTATTTGGATTACTTTCATTCCGTTAATTATCGAATTTTCAGTCGGTTATTTAGATAACTTTGATTCAATATTCCCCTTAGAGTCCACAAATGAACTCTCATCTCCGCAAATCGATTTGCGAGAATTCGTGACGAGCTGTGGATACGATTCTCCGCCCTCACTTCATCTTTACACGGAAGAAGAAGGCGGTAGTCGCTTCGCTTTCGCGCACCCGCTTGCGCGCCCTTCGGGTTCGGCTTGCGCCGAAGGTTCCCTTCGAGCTCCGCTCTTCGGTGCATTCTTGCGAGGCCTCCCAAGTTCCTGACTGAACTTTCAAGGCGCGTCGTCCTTCTATGCCCCGCCGCGCCCGCGCGTCCAAATCGAATTGGCCACGAGGTCTTGACTTCACACATAGAGACTTGCTGGTCACGCGGATTTAGAGTTAACGAGACTTTACGTAGGAAGTTCACTTGCGTTGCGGCTTACTTCTTCGTCAGACAGGACTCCCGCACATCAGTCGCCCTTTGCACGGCCTGTCCTCCTAATCGTATGTCGATTTCCTTACGATTTAGCTCCTTTCAGCTAATAGTCCATGCCGAGCTTTGCTTGGCGTACCCCCACCACCCGAACCCCACCATTAGGGACCCTCGAAGCCCGCTCCAGCGCACATAACCGCCACGAACGCAACTACAACTGTTTTTCCTTTAGTCATTTTGCACCTCCGTTTTACTGAACCTTGCGTGTACCGATGAGTCGACCGCTTCCGTCACGATATGTTGTCTTTCCGTTACGATCCGTCGTTGCTGTCCCTTGAATACGTCCAGAGGCATCTCGCCAGGTTATCTTGCCGTTACGGTCAACCGTCTTCGTCCCCTGTGTGCGTCCGAGGCAGTCGCGATAGGTGGTCTTGCCGTATTTGTCCGTCTGCTGCGAACCAGTGACGTGTCCACTCGCATCACGATAGGTTGTTTTGCCGTTGCGGTCAGTCGTTTCGGTTCC
>JAHBAE010000058.1 GCA_018384485.1 Kiritimatiellia bacterium | reverse complement strand
TCTGCAAGGTGTCGATGAACCACGGCAAAACGCGCAAAACAATCACATTGGAAAATCAGCCGTTTCCGCATAGGCCTTGCTTCAATACTGCAACGGTCTGTAAACACGAAGTGACCCGCAATAAATCACACCTTTGTATTTACAGACCGACTATCATGATCTAAGCCAGTTCATCAAGAATAGCCATGAGGTTGCGCTTCTTGGGGTATTGTAGCCGTAACGATTCCAATAGCGATGTCCATTCAGATGCCTTGCCCAACACGAACAAGCACTGTTTAAGCAATGAGAGAGCATGACGAGCACATTCATAATCAGGCATATCTTCGCAAATGCTCTCATCGACAAGATGACGCAGAACTTTCACGGCCTCATGCGGATAGACGCGAGACAAACGATCCGACAGCTCAAGATCAAACTTATACGGCTCGTATCCCCATCGTCTGCCAATCGATTTTTCCGAATTTTTCAAATAGTATTTCGCGGCATCAGCAAGTCGGCATTCGCTCAATGCAATCTGTGAAAGTAACCGCCACTTCCCTGCTAACTCAAGCTTCCGTATGGCATCTGCACGAACTTGTTCTGTCTTGCCCATGGCCATGGCGACTTCTTTCAGCGACACATAGCTCGACAAGGTTTGATTACGAACAAAGTCACCCCACCGCAACTCAAACTCTCGTTCATACCGCCCCTGCGCCACGTCCAGATTTGCAAACCCACATTTCAGCACTTCAACCTTCGCCTTATCAACCTCGGCATCTCCTAATGCACGCTTATAGATCTCTCGGGCTTCTGCGCAGGCTTCATGAGATAATGCATCCTCGATCAAGTAGGCATAATCTTTCTTCCTCTTTGCCTCGGTGCGCAGCGTTTTCTGGCGTTCTTCAATCCTTCCTGCCTTCTTTAACGCCAAAAGATAAACTCGACGATTTGACTTCTTATAGTGTTCGGCTATCTTTTCCCAGACCTCAGGCGTTGCCGTTTTGTTCTTTTCAAGAACAAGTTCTTCCGCATCAGTCAGAAAGTAGATGTCTTTGGGGACGACACCGAGTGCCCAGTCGATTAACTCAATATGATGGTCATTCTTTTTAACCGCCGCCTTAACCAGATTCTGCGCCCAATAGCGAACCTGCCCGGCGCAATCGCCCTCGTCATTCGAGTGCTCAATCTGACGCTTTGCCTTCTCGAGGAGAAAATCAACCATCGGCAAAATGTCCTCGACATCGGCATCCTTTACGAAGGCAATGACAGATTCGTAAAGAACGCCATAATCCGCACGTACGCCTTTTCGATTCCATGGATCGTACCAGCAATCCTTCTTGGCAGCCCGCACAATGGCTGATTCAAGAGCCTTTTTAAGTGGCGCGATCTTTCGCTTGTGAATGCGAGCCAACTCACGCATGACAGACTGCGATACATCATCAAGATACATCCGTGTCCTCACAGTTCCATTGATTTAGCCGACTGTCCCAAATGTGAAATTACCTCCGTATGACAATGCGGACATCGCAATGGACGACCAAAGAACAATTGCCAATACCGCCGAGTCGGGCCATTACAACGGATACCATGCCAGAGCCAATAACCTTCCTCAATCCGTTTTCCACAATGAGGACAAATAGTCTTTTCGTAAGCTACCCAAATAAAAGGGAAAGCCACGACAAGCATGAGGACGACTCCGACTATCCCCACAGGCAAAACAACTGGAATGGGCATAGTATATTGCTCAAACTTCACCGCAGCTATAGGCATACCGATAAGAATGAGCAAGACCAAAGTGTACCCGACAATGGTCAAGATGCGAAACTGATGCAATTGTCGCATGAATGAGGTCTTGTTCATTTCAACATCAATCCTTCACCTAGTTTAAACGTCACTAACGTGATCCGAAGTTTCGTATTCCGGATTCGCAACCAGTCCTCTTGTGCTTGGCGAGTAGCGAAACCAACGGACTTCCATCACATGATCGTGAACGATGTAATAGACCGTGTAATTCCTAACCCGTATGGTGTAATAAGGTTGCCTGACATCCGGCGGACGATATTTCGGCGCAGTGACAAGCGGATGGGCAAGCGTTCTGTCTATCGCCTCGTAAACATCAGCGACCAACTTGTCTGCCGCTTCCGGGTTGCGCAGATGCAATTCGATGTAGGCGGCCGCCCGGTCAAGTTCGTCGACGAACGTCGAACGGATATCAAGCGTGAACTTTTCTCCGAGCATCGCGACGCTCCTTGAGAATCTTCAACGACTGTGCGCGTGTATAGTGCCGCGGATCGTTCTCGCAAAGCGCATCAGCCTGATTGAGTTCAGAAATAACCGGATCATTGAGACGCTTGTAGGCATCATAGCTCATCGTGACCATGCAGCCATAGCCATTGCGAGTAAAGATCACGGGCCTTCCGCCCTGCACATAGTCAGCAATCTCCGCAAACTTGTTGCGCAAGTCCGAAATCGGACGAATGTCGGAATCAATTGTTCTCGTTGCTGCCATCTTCGCCTCCTGTCTTTTGATGACCAGTATTTTATCACAATTACGATATACGACGCAAGCGTCTTCTGATGGTATGATATCTGTAGTTCTCTGCAAAGAGGACCAATACGGGGTTGCAAGACTGCCACGTGTTGGGGTGTGATACGGAAC